>CAYRVL010000063.1:10566-16472 GCA_964427665.1 uncultured Fluviicola sp.
GTTCATTGCAGAATGATCGTGCCGATCAAATTCAGTTTGGATTGATCTAAACACACGCAATTCTCAAAGTTTGTGAAAAGTCCTGCTTCTTAATCCACCGTTTCACTTGGTTTTTGTACCTTCGAGGTGAAACGAGCAAATACGCCCAAAAGCATTGCTGCAGGGGCTTTGTTGGTATGTACAAAACGGCATGCGTAGTAAACTTTCATTTAGGATCAAAGTGCTTTTACTGGCATTCGTGGTGCTGATTCTGATCGGATCGCTTGGACTGATCGCCTATTTTCAGTTCTCCGGAATCGTGGTGCAAGTCAGTAAAGCAACAGAAACAGATGAAAGCATTGCCCTAACCAAAGACATCCTCAATGATTTAACGAGTGCCGAAAACAAAGTTAAATCGTATACCTTAACGCGCAGCGGTACCTACATTGCCCAATTCGACTCTATTTCCGAAACGGTTCGAAAAAAGATCAATCGCCTCTACAGCGACCAAAACAACACGGTGGTGCGCAAAGGAGAAATGGATTCATTGATCTTTTTAGTGGATCAAAAGTTCATCATCATGGGTGGTTTGCTGGAATTACAGAACGAATTCCGGGTACAGGAAGCATTTGGAAAGATCGATGAACGACTGACCGCAACCCGCGTTAAAAATCCGGAATATTCCGAGCCCGCTCCAGCAGAAACGGCTCCGAAAGAGGAAGAAAAGAAATTTCGCCTCTTCAAACGAAAAAAGAAGGAAACCGCAAAAGCAGTGGCTCCATCCGAAAACAACGCAGAAGCCTTAAAAGCCAACACCAGTGCCTTGAAGATCCTAAAACGCGATCTAAGTCAGGTTTCCAAAGGCGAAAGTGTCAAAGAGCAAACCTTGTTGCAACAGGAATTGGAAATGATCCAACGCGATGCACAGGTGACAGGAGAGATTGTGGCACTGTTGCGCGAATTTGAAAACAGTGAACGCAAACAGATCGCTGAACGTTCGGAACAAGTTAAGTCAGATGTTTCCAAGACCAAGCAACTTATCGCGTTTGTCAGCATCTTTTCCTCCATTTTCTTGGCACTTCTCATTTACGTGATTCGCAATTACCAGCGCTCCACAAACCGCTATCTGCGGATGATCCAAAAAGCAAAAAAGGAAGCAGACGAACTCGCAAAAGCAAAAGAAAGTTTCCTCGCAATGATCAGTCACGAACTGCGCACGCCTATGAACTCTATTGTCGGATTCACAGAACAGATCGCCCAAGGACCGCTTTCGGGAACTCAGCGTTCGCAAATGGACATCGTGCGCAAGGCTTCCAATCACCTGCTGCAGCTCATCAATGAATTTCTGGATTTCACGCGCTTGCAGGAAAACCAACTCAACTTTCAAAAATCGCCTTTTGCGGTGCAACAGATCGTGCAGGAAGTAGTGGCCATGTGCGGTACTTTAGCGGCTGAAAAAGGCTTGAAGCTCATTGTCGATTTAGACGAAAATACGGCTGGCTCGGTAAAGGGAGACGCACATCGCTTGCGCCAGATCTTGCTGAATCTGATCGGAAACAGCATCAAATTCACACAACATGGCAATGTTACTGTGAAAGGACGATTGATCGACGCGGGGTCTGAATGCACCTTAGAAATACAAGTCATCGATACAGGCATCGGAATTCCTGCAGAAAAGCTCAGTTCCATCTTCAACGTGTTTGAACAAGGATCCCCGGCGATTTCTGCAGAATACGGCGGATCGGGATTGGGATTGGCTATCACAAAAAAACTGATCGAATTACAAGGTGGACAGATCACCATCGCCAGCGAAGCAGGATCGGGCACACAAATCGTTTTCCAAATTCCGTATGATCGCGTGCAGGGAAGTGAAATTGACGCACAAACAGAGATTCCGCGAACACAAAATACCTTAACCGGTAAAACCATTTTAGTGGTTGACGACGAACCATTCAATCGCGATCTACTGCGGGTGATCCTCACGAAACAAGGAGCGCAGACATTCGAATTGGAGGATGGAGAAAAAGTAACGGAATTTTTAACCGAAAACTCCGTCGATCTGGTCTTGATGGATGTGCGCATGCCGAAATTATCAGGTGTTGATGCGGCGTTGGCCGTACGTCGACTCACCAATTTGCAAACAGCGAATACTCCGATCATGCTCCTCACCGCGGCCATAACACCAGAAGATCGGATCAAATATGCCGAAGCAGGAATTGAACACGTTCTGGCAAAACCAATCCACGAGGAGGAATTACTGCAAGCAATCTGTCAATTGCTCAAACTCGCTATTCCGTTGACTGGCACCCAACAAATGTCGGAGTCACAAAAAACAGCCATTCACTTCGATATCCTTTGGAAAAGTTGTGGTAACGACCAGAAATTCTACCTGGAAATGCTGCAATCATTGGAACAATCCGTCAAAGGTGCACTACTTCAGTTTCAAGATGCCCTGGAGCGAAAAGATCTTCCGGCCATCGCTTCAATAAGTCACAAACTATGTGGACCAGTGAAACACGTCAACGCCATGGCGCTTTACCATTTATTGAAAGAAGTTGAAAAACTGGTAAACAATCCCGGTAAAGAAGCGCTTATTCCTGCCGTCGTGGAACAAATCCGCCAGGAAGGACTCGCCCTGTGCACTAAAATTGTCGCAGAGATAACCCGTCAACAAAATCTACATCATTCATAAAAAATTGAACACGTATGCCCGATCGCGATACAAACAAGCCCTTTTTGATCTACGTGGTAGAAGACGACAGCTGGTACAACCGCTTGCTGTGTCACAATTTGCAATTGAATCCGGACTATCAGGTTCAAGCATTTCATACCGGTAAAGAACTCTTGGCGGCATTGAACAAACAACCAGCGGTGATCACCCTCGACTACCGCCTGCCCGATAGCGATGGAACGCAATTGTTTGAAAAGATCCGCGAACTTTCACCGGAAACAGAAGTGGTGTTTATCTCGGAGCAAGATGACATTGCGGTGGTCGTGGAATTGCTGAAAATGGGCGCATACGATTACATTGTCAAGTCGCAAGACATTCGCGACCGTTTGCTGACGACTATGGATCATATTCGAAAAAAGATCGGACTGAAGAATCGGATCAGCTATTTGGAGCGCGAGGTGCAGCAAAAATACAGCTTTGAAAAGGACATTCCGGGACAAAGTGAAGGCATGAAAAAGGTGTATCACCTCATCAGTAAAGCCTTGTCAACGAATATCACCGTTTCAGTAACTGGTGAAACAGGAACCGGAAAGGAAGTGGTGGCAAAAACGATTCATTACAATTCAACCCGAAAGGAAAAGCCTTTTGTAGCGGTAAACGTTGCCGCCATTCCGAAAGAACTGATCGAAAGTGAATTGTTCGGGCACGAAAAAGGTGCTTTCACCGGAGCCTTGAACAGTCGGAAAGGAAAATTTGAAGAAGCGCACGGAGGAACCTTGTTTTTGGATGAGATCGGTGAAATGGATCTGAACGCGCAAACGAAACTGCTCCGCGCGCTGCAGGAACGAGAAATTGTACGTGTAGGTAGCAATACCACAATCCCATTTGACTGCCGGATCATTGTGGCAACTCACCGCAACCTGCCGGAAGAAGTACGCGCCGGAAACTTTCGCGAAGACTTGTATTACCGACTATTAGGAATCAACATTCACATTCCGCCTTTGCGCGAACGGGGCAACGACATCTTGTTGCTTTCCAAATTATTCAACGAGCGGTTTTCAGCCGAAAATCAATTAGCGTTAAAGCCCTTCACGGCAGCTGCACGCTCCAAATTGCTCGCGTATCACTGGCCGGGAAATATTCGAGAGTTGAAATCCATCATTGAATTGGCTGTGGTAATGGCCGGACCGGATGAGATCGATGCAGATGACATCATGATCGGTCAGGGTGCTGATGTAATGCCGCAATTGATCTCAGAGGAAAAAACCATGCGTGAGTACGAAATCCAGCTCGTGAAGTTGTACATGAACCGCTACCAGAACAACACAAAAAAAGTGGCGGAGGTTCTAGACATTGGCCAAACGACGGTTTATCGTCTCTTAAAAGAGGATGCCGAGCGCTAGGTTTTTGCTAAAATGAAAAAGATTTTTTCAAAATGAAAAAACCGGCAAAGTCGCTGTTTTTGAAACCGCTTTAAAATCAAGGGGTTTGAGTTTTTGGTCCGGTTTGGCACGGCTTTGGAAAAAGGCAAGGTCAAATTGAAACAAAGATGATGACCTTACAAAGACAACTCAAAAGTGTGATGAACACGGTTCGGTCCACAGGGATCAACCAAATTCGCAATCACATGCACCTAGCAGTTCTTATTCTCTTATTCGTTGGTCCTTTTCAAACTCGAGCACAAGGTCCGGGTTACAATTTTGCGATCGGACTTCGAGCTGGCGAAACCTCCGGATTGACCCTGAAAAAGAGTATTGCGAACAGTGCGGCAATCGAAGGTATCATTGGTTTGCGCAACTACGGCGGCAGCGTAACCGTGTTGTGGGAAAAGTACCAGCCGGCATTCAACACCAAAGGTTTCAGTTGGTATTATGGGATCGGAGGACACGTAGGCTGGTATCACCGCTACCGCGTTTGGTATTACGAGGATAAACGCGACCGTTGGTACCGGTATTACGAATACGACAATCGTTATGTCCTCGGGATCGATGGGATCATCGGTTTGGAATACAAAATCCCGGGAGCACCCATTGCCTTCAGTTTAGACCTGAAACCGTTCATCGAATTCGGAGATCGCGGTGGATTCTTCACCCAACTGGATCCGGGTCTGGGAATAAAAGTCGCACTCTGACAACATCGCAGTCCAATAACAAATATATCAAAACCAGAAAGTCATGAAAACAATCATCCAAGTAGCGGCAGCATTATTACTGATAACAGGTATCACCGCATGTAAAAAAGAAAATGGTACAGGAGCTATGACCGTTCACATGAAAGATAATCCGATTCCATTCGACAATGTGTTCGTGGAAGTGTTACAAGTGCAAGTGCATCACGACAACGGCCAGGGCGGCGGACAAGGTTGGATCAATCTCAATACGGATGCCGGCGTTTACGATCTGTTGACCCTACAAAATGGAGTATTCACGACACTTTCAGATAGTGTGGTATTGCCGGCAGGACATTACAATCAGATGCGTTTGATCTTGGGAACGGCAAATTCTGTGGTAGTAGACAGCGTGAGTTATCCACTCCTATTATCCAGTCAGGATGAAACAGGATTGAAATTCAACTTGAATGCAACCGTGCAGCCTAATGATGACGTAGAAGTCCTCTTCGATTTCGACGCTCAAAAGTCGGTGATCCTACAAGGAAATGGATCCTACCGCTTGAAGCCGGTATTAAAAGTAGAAAGTATTGTTTATCAATAAAGAAACAGACGATTGGGTTTGTAAGTGTAAGTAGTAGTAAGTTAGGTTAAGCATCGAGGGGGTCAACGGATCCCCTTGGTGGTTAATCGTGTTTTCGAGAATATCGCCTGCGCTGTGACAAATTTTCATGCATCGAAAAACGGGTGTTCATGACATGAATTCAGGGTTTCATGACATTTCTTTCCGGCACTGCATCAAACTTCTCTAATTTGGAACTACACAAAAGCAATAGGATATGTCAGCATTTATTAGAACCGAATTGGAGGATATGGGATCGAGTAACGCTACATTGATCCATATTGAAGGAGAAGTACACCTGGATCACGAAGCCGAGGATCTACATTTGGAAAAAGCCATTCCACAAAGCTTGAATGAGCATGAATTGGTTTTAAATCTGGTTTACCGTGTGAAGCAACAAAATTCTCCGAAGAGAAAGCACCTCATTCCCCGCCACACGGAATTGGTACTGAGACGCGACCGCTACAAAACTATCCGCGTGCGTATTCCGAATGGTGAACACCGTGTGATCTCCCTCGCCGGTTGAT
>CAYRVL010000064.1:0-16450 GCA_964427665.1 uncultured Fluviicola sp.
TCGGCAACGAGGTGGACAAGCAAGGCGAGAAGGGCATGGCCTACATCCGGAAATTGAACGCCAAAACCGGTAAAGAGATCTGGAAAGTTGGTCGTGAATGTGTCGGCTACGGGATCAACGGAAAAGTGAATTCTGGTGGTGTTCTAGCGTCGGTGTTGCCCGGTAAAAAGAAAGCTGCTGATTTGGTGTTCGGTATTTTTTCCCGTGTGCAGAATTCTCTGAAAGGCGAATTTGTGGCCATTCACAAGCAAACAGGAAAGGTGAAATACGCCATTCCGATGGACCATTACAGCTGGGCATCTCCCATAGATCTTTACGACAAAGAAGGAAATTGTTACATCTTCTTCACGGATGTTTTCGGGAATGTGTACCTGATCGATGGGGCGAATGGGAAGATCCTAGATAAAATAAAAATGCCGGTCGTTTGGGAATCTTCGCCCGTAGCTTGGGACGATCGAATCGTTTTGGGCGCGCGTGGAAATAAGATCTACAGTTTCCGCATCCGCTAGTTGTTACTTCAAGCCATTCACGCATTCTGCTTCCAACGAAGATGAAATATTATCTTTGTAAAAAAGCGTAGATGAACCGTCCGTTGATTTTTATTACAAATGATGATTCCGTGCATGCAAAAGGGATCGCTGCCTTGGTGGATGCTGCCCGTTCTTTTGGCGAGGTAGTGGTCATTGCCCCGGATAAACCGCAATCAGGTATGGGTCACGCCATCACGATCAATCATCCCTTGCGCTTGGAGAAATCCGACTTGTTTCATGGAATTGATGCGTATGCCTGTAGCGGCACGCCGGTAGATTGCGTGAAATTGGGCGTATACGAAGTCTTGCACCGCAAACCGGATCTCGTTTTGTCAGGAATCAATCACGGAGCCAATTCATCGACGAACGTCCTGTACTCCGGTACCATGTCGGCAGCGGTAGAAGGAGCCATGGAACACATCCCAAGTATCGGATTTTCCTACTGCGATTACGATTCAGATGCTGATTTCTCGGCGGCACAGTGGGTGGCTTCTCAGTTGATCCCGAAAGTATTGAAACAAGGTTTGCCAACGGGCGTGTGCTTGAACGTGAATATCCCGAAGCTGCCGGTATCCGAGTTGAAGGGGATCAAAGTTTGCCGTCAAGCCTATGCGTTTTGGGAAGATCGTTTCGATAAGCGTTCGGACCAATTCGGTCGACCGTACTACTGGCTGACCGGAACTTTCGATGAGCGCGAAGATGCTACCGATACCGATCTGTTCTTCTTGGATGAAGGCTATGCGACGGTTGTTCCCACGCAATTCGATCTCACAGCACATCAAACCATACAATCATTAAAAGCTACCCTGGAATGAAACGACGATTTACCTGGAACGCACGCATTGCTGTAGGAACTGCTATTGGTGCACTGTCGCCGCTGTTGCTGATTCCGGCTACGATCGCCGTATTGGCTTGGTCGCAGGATTTTTATTTCTCCCAATTGTGGAGCAAATTGTTCATCGACATCAAGGTCCAAAGTAAATTCCTTTCGCTGTCCATTATCCCGAATCTCTTGTGGTTCTACTTCTTTTTGAATCGGGAACGCTACGACATTGCACGTGGGATCATTTTGGGTTCTGCCTTGTTTTTGCCATACATCATTTACATCAACCTGTTCCGCTAATGGGGAAGAAACTCTACATCGTTTCCGGCGAAGCTTCCGGGGATCTGCATGGATCCAATGTGATGAAGGAACTCCTAAAAAACGACCCGGAGCTAGACATTCGCTTTTGGGGTGGAGATAAAATGGCCGCTGTGGGTGGAACGATGGCAAAACACATCCGCGAACTCGCCTTCATGGGTTTTGTGGAAGTGGTCATGAACCTGCGCACCATCCTGCGCAATATGAAATTCTGTAAACAAGATATTCAAGCCTTCAAACCGGACGCGATTCTCTTGATCGATTATCCCGGTTTCAATATGCGCATTGCAGAATGGGCGAAAAAAGAAGGCATTCGCGTGTTTTATTACATTTCCCCTACGGTATGGGCGTGGAAGGAAAATCGGGTAGAGAAGATCCGTCGCGATGTAGAACGCTTGTTCGTCATCCTTCCCTTCGAAAAACCGTTTTACGCGAAACACAACTACGAGGTAGAATATGTGGGACATCCCTTATTGGACGAGATCGAACAGTACAAGGAAAAACCGACCGATACCCTGGCCATTTCACCGGATGACAAACGACCGATCGTAGCTGTTTTACCGGGAAGTCGCGTTCAAGAACTCAAAACGAAACTGCCGGTGATGCTGTCACTCGTTGACAAATACCCGGATTACCATTTCGTGGTGGCCGGTGCGCCGAACATGGACCGCGATCTGTATCAGGAATTGATCGGCAATCGAAAAGTTTCTGTTGTTTTTGGACAAACGTATCCCTTGCTGCAAGCTTCCACTGCGGCGGTGGTTACTTCCGGTACAGCAACCCTGGAAACGGCATTATTCGGTGTTCCGGAAGTAGTGTGTTACATCGGAAATCCAATTTCCTATCACATTGCAAAGCGTTTGGTAAAGGTAAAATACATCTCGTTGGTAAACCTGATTCTCGATCGCGAATTGGTTACCGAATTGATCCAAAACGACTGTACTCCGGAAAACTTGGAACGCGAATTTAAACGGGTATTGCCGGGTGAATCTCACCGCGAAAACGTGGAGAAAGGCTACCGAGAAATCCAAGAAATACTCGGTCAAGGCGGTGCTTCTGCAAAAGTTGCACATTTCTTGTTGAAAACTATTTAAAGGCCAACCCGTACATGGGGGTGCAGCCTCTAAATTTGTACTGTGTCACGACTGAGTCTCATTCTGTTATTACTCCTGCCTTTTGGGAATTTTGCGCAGCAAATGCGTATTGGCGTGCTGCGTGACTATCAGGTGAAACGCATCGTATTTGCCTACAGCGAAGGAAGTTACAACATCATTGGAGATACGCTGGATTTCGAAGCCATCCTTCCCACAGAATTCGTAGAATTGAGTATCACTCCCGAGAAAAAGATCTTACTGAAAAAAGGAGTGGCCGTTTTGGGTGTGTTTTCGAAGGTGCAACTCATTGCTTCTAAGCAGAATAACAATTTGGTATACGCGTGCAAGGACCCGCAAGTGAAAGAACGCAAGTACCGCGACGACGTGGAGATCATTCCCGGTGAGAACGGACTCACAGTGGTCAATCTCGTGGATATGAACAATTACCTGGGCGGTGTGGTAGAATCCGAAGGGGGCGGCGGTAAAACCATGGAATATTACAAGGTTCAGGCATTGATGAGTCGCACTTACGCCATGAAATATCGCGGTCGCCATGAAAAAGAAGGATTCGATCTCTGTGACCGCACGCATTGTCAGGCCTATCATTATCAATTGCGTTTTACTCCCTTGATCGATTCAGCGGTGCGACAAACTGTTGGGATGGTCATGGTGGATGCAAACAACAAATTGGTGGATGCTTATTTTCATGCGAATTGCGGCGGACAAACTTCAGAGCCGGATTATGTCTGGAACAACAAGATTCCTTATTTGAGTACTTTCAAGGATACGTTTTGCATTTACACCAAGCAAGCAACTTGGGAGAAACGGATCCCACAGCAAGATTGGCAGGATTTTTTAGTGGGAAAGTACCACTATCCGATCACCGATTCCGTGTTGGGTCCCATGATCTTTACGTTCAATCAACCGGAGCGTTACATGTTTTTTCAGTATCCGTGGCTGGGAATTCCATTGCGGGATATTCGCGACCATTTCAAACTGAAATCGACTTACTTCAATTGCTATCCGGAAGGCAATGATGTCGTGCTGCGCGGAAGAGGGTATGGACATGGAGTAGGACTCTGTCAGGAAGGGGCGATGAAGATGGCCAAGTACAATTACAATTATTTGCAGATCGCCTTGTACTATTTTCCGGGAATTAAAGTGATCAACTACTTCGATTGGCAATACTTCGATCAGCGTGTGAAGCAGCCCGGTATCGAATGATCGTTACTGATCGGTAATGATAAAAACATCCTCGTTTTCGCGCTTGAACAATTTTTCCTCGCGGGCATATTTTTCCAAGGCGTGCATGTGTTTCAATTGCTGCAAGGTGTATTTCGTTTCGCGCAATTTACCGGCGATCTCTTGCTTGTTCTCCTGCAGACGATTCAATTTCCTGTTCTGACTGATGATCGTAAAGAGATCAATATCGTCCAGAAACAGATTGTACACCATAAAAATGGTGATGGCCAGTATGTACTTGTTTTTGAAAGGAAGCAGATACTTTTTCATGGTATAAAGAAACGCGATTTCAGCGAATGCCGGAAAGTCTCTGAAAAAAGATATGAGCGCGCGTTGGTTAACAACCGGAAATAAAAAAACCGCTCCGGTAAGGGAACGGTTTTCAAGGTTTGCTGAAGATCATTAATTCACGATCTCGTCGTATTTTGCTTTAAAGTCTTCGTCGTTTTCGTACCACTGTGCTACTTTTCCAAGCAACGTTTTGGCTTTTTCAACCTGACGACCTTTTACATAGCAGTCCGCTGTTGCCATCACACCCATTTTCAACAGGTCTTTTTCTGCTTTTGGCCAGCTTTCGAAGTCGCTTACTTTGCCTAATTTCGCATCCGCATCTTTCCAAGCGGTATTCGCTCCTCCTTTATCTGAATCCAAGTATTTGCACGCACCTTCCAAGTATTTTGCACCAATCGAATTCGGGGAGATCTTGTAGTATTTCAACACCCAAGAAGAAGCTTTTTTCGGATTCGCCATTTCGTTGCTGATCATTTCGACCATCGAATTTTTGAACTCGTTGTAGAACTCTTCGTTATCTTTTTGGCAACTTCCGCTTTTATCCAATTTGATCGATTTTCCAACTGAACCGATCGCATCTTTGAAGGCATTTTTGAAATTTTCGTCTTCAGAACCAACCAAAGAGATCTTGTAAAGCGCCTTGCCCAACCACATGTGAACCAAAGGATCGTTCTTCGTTTTGTCGTTGTTGCAATATTTGTCTGCTACTTTTGCCAATTTCTCGTAGTTACCATCGGCATACAGGATGCGCAAATCATCGTATGTAGGGGCTTGCGCTTGTGCAAATCCTGTAACAACGAGGGCAAGTAATAAAATCAATTTTTTCATGATCTGTGTGTTTAATTCTCGGTCCTAAACCAATTTCTATGCCGAATGTACAAATTCTTTTAAAATTCAGTGTTGCGAATCGCTGAAAATGAACAATTCCGACCTTTCATCTATAATTAATCGTTTTGCGCACTTTCGATCAGCAAGGCCAAAATATTCTGTGCGGCTTTGGAGATCTTGGTTCCCGGTCCGAAAACGCCAAATACTCCAGCTTGGTACAGAAAATCATAATCTTGTTGTGGAATTACTCCTCCAGCAACCACCATGATGTCTTCACGGCCCAGCGCTTTGAGCTCAGCGATCACTTGCGGAACCAAGGTTTTATGTCCTGCTGCCAAGGAAGAAACGCCCAATACGTGTACGTCATTTTCTACGGCTTGTCGCGCGGCTTCTTTCGGAGTTTGGAACAATGGACCAATGTCTACGTCAAATCCGATATCTGCGAAGGACGTTGCGATTACTTTTGCTCCGCGATCGTGTCCATCCTGTCCCATTTTGGCGATCATGATACGCGGTCTGCGCCCTTCCAGTTCTGCGAATTCCAAGACCATGGCTTTCGCTTTTTCAAAATCTGTATCGTTCATACTTTCTGAAGAATATACGCCACTGATGGAGCGAATGGTTGCTTGATGGCGACCGAAAACGTTTTCCATAGCCAAGGAGATCTCCCCCAATGAGGCACGCTCACGCGCACAGTCGATGGCAAGCTCCAATAGATTTCCGGTTCCACTGCGTGCAGCTTCCTCCAATTTTTTCAAGGCAGCCTTTACCTTCGCTTCGTTGCGATTACTGCGCAATTCAGCAAGACGGGCGATCTGAGCTTCGCGAACTTTGGTATTATCTACTTCCAAAATGTCGATCTGCGTGTCTTCCTCTACAGTGTAGCGATTCACACCAACGATCACATCCTTTCCGGCATCGATTCGGGCTTGTTTTCGCGCTGCTGCTTCTTCGATCCGCATTTTCGGAATTCCGGTTTCGATGGCTTTGGCCATACCGCCCAATTCTTCCACTTCCTGGATCAATTTCCACGCTTCATCCACCAATTCAGCGGTCAGTTTTTCTACGTAGTAACTTCCTCCCCATGGATCGATGATGTCGCACATGCCTGTTTCCTGTTGCAAATACAATTGCGTATTTCGGGCGATGCGTGCAGAGAAATCAGTTGGAAGTGCGATCGCTTCGTCCAAGGCATTCGTATGCAAGGATTGTGTTCCTCCGAATCCGGCTGCCATGGCTTCGATACACGTCCGCGCCACGTTGTTGAACGGGTCTTGCTCGGTCAAACTCCATCCGGAAGTTTGACAGTGCGTGCGCAAGGCCAGTGATTTTTCATTTTTCGGATTGAATTGGTTGACCAACTTACTCCACAATAAACGTCCGGCGCGCATTTTAGCGATCTCCATGAAATGATTCATCCCAATGGCCCAAAAGAAGCTCAAACGCGGCGCAAACGAATCAACATCCATTCCGGCTGCGATCCCGGCACGTAAATATTCCAATCCGTCTGCCAAGGTGTAAGCCAATTCGATACTAGCCGTAGCTCCCGCTTCTTGCATGTGGTATCCCGAGATCGAAATGGAATTGAATCGCGGCATGTGCTGAGAAGTGTATGCAAAAATATCCGCAATGATGCGCATGGACGGCGCCGGTGGGTAAATGTAGGTATTGCGCACCATGAACTCTTTCAAAATGTCGTTCTGAATCGTTCCGGTCAATTGCTCTTGCTTCACGCCTTGTTCCTCGGCAGCCACGATGTAAAATGCCATGATCGGAATTACGGCACCATTCATAGTCATGGAAACGGACATTTCATCCAAAGGAATTTGATCGAACAAGATCTTCATATCCAAAATGGAATCAATGGCTACACCGGCTTTACCGACGTCACCTAGAACGCGTTCGTGATCGGAATCGTAACCGCGGTGCGTGGCTAAGTCGAATGCAACGGATAATCCTTTCTGTCCGGCAGCCAAATTGCGTCGGTAAAACGCATTGGATTCTTCGGCTGTTGAAAATCCGGCGTATTGACGGATCGTCCACGGGCGAATAGCGTACATGGAACCGTAAGGTCCGCGCAAGAACGGCGCTTTTCCGCTGACAAAACCTACGTGCGTGGCATCCTTCAGATCCTTGCTGTTGTAATAATTTTGCAAGGCAATTTTTTCTGCCGTTGTAAAAACTTCCTGTGTGCTATCGGTGTGTACCGCAGGAGCAGTTAGCGAGATAGCTTCAAATGATCGACGGCTGCTCATAGTGTATTTTCTAAAACAAGGGTTGGTAAATGATTCCAAGCGGCAGGCAGTTCTTTCCACGTGTGATCCACTGTTTCCGGATTCGGGAAAACGTTGATACCGATCAGTTTTTCGGATTTATCGGCGACAGCCTGTTGACGTAAAGTGGCCTTCGCTGCAATTTCCTGCGATAAAACAGCGCGTAAATCGGCATTGGTGATCCCTCCTTCGCGCTCTATGCGCTGAAATTCAGCCCACGTGCGTTCGGCGATCTCTTGTGTGAGTAGTTCAATGGCGTAGCTTCCACCGGCAGGGTCGATCACTTTGTCCAAATAAGATTCCTCTTTCAACAGCAGCGAAATATTGGTCGCCATGCGGCGTGTAAAAGGCGTATTTCTTTGTGCAGCATACCAATCGTAGGGATAGAGCACCAAAGAATCGATGCCGCCTACTACGGCCGAAAGTGCTTCGGTGGTTTGACGCAATAGATTGGTGTACGGATCTTTCAAGCTGGTGTGCAAGAATCCGCTTACAGCTGTGATCGATGCGGCGCCGGCATGTGCATGTTCCGGTTCGTAGGCACTGACAATGCGGGCCCACGCGCTGCGGAAAGCACGAAATTTCGCTACTTCAAAGAAAAATTTATTGCCAAGTCCAAATTGAAAACGGATGCAAGAAGCCGCTTGGTCGATGGAAATACCTTGATCGAGCATGTCTACCAGTAGGTCGTGTCCCTCTGCCAAGGCAATGGATAATTCTTGCCAGGTACTTCCACCCGCTGCCTGAACTAAATTTCCTTGAATCGTGAATAGTCGGCAATTTGTAGCGCTTGTTACCAAGGGAATCAGGGAACGATTATCGGCGAACAAAACGGCTGTTGGTGCTCCTTGAGCGTAATCCAGAAAGGCACGCACTTGATCCAAACTTTGGGCATGCAGCGTCGTGTGGATGTATTCCAGACCCACTTCGTTCAGGAGTACGCGGAAATCGATCGGATCTCCATTTTCTGCCTCCAAAACCAACGCTGTTGTTCCGTGCATCAAGGCGTGCAGGATCTCTGTGTTATTCTTTTTTACATCCGAAATTCGGAAAGGTGTGGCTACGTGCCAATCATTGGAGTCGCATTGATTTCCGCGGGTAAATGGCGGTGCTCCCGGATCTGAAAAGGCAGTTTGCACGGCATCTTTGTGCACGTAAGCCGGAAAAGCGATCTCCTCGATCTTATTGATCTTGTGTAACTTTTCGATGGGCTCCCCCTTGAGTTCTTTCAACAGCACAGCTTCCCATTCAGAAAGCGAGGCCGGTGAGAAGTTTGAGAATAAATCAGACATAGTGTTGTGCTTTTTATTGATCGGATTGAACGGTAGTAGATGGATTCATGCGCACGTAAACCACGGTAGAGATCATGGTTAGAAGTACCGGAGCCACAATGATCCCAACCACCGGAATCGCGAAAATAGCAGAGAACAAAGCTCCCGTTAGCGTTACTGTGCCCATGTGTTTGAACGAAAATCCGAGACTACTGAAAGTTCCTTTTGCGTAGCGTTCTAAGCTGTAATCGTAGAAAGCGAATCCTAAAAAGAAAGAACTGATTAGGAATTGTACGATCGGTGTGAGTAGTTCATCCATTGGGATCAAAAAGGTGAGTAACCACCAAACAAATAAGGTTAGGTATTCCAAAACCAAAATGATGATCACGATAAAAATGGCGCGCAAAACATCATTGATGATCCGTACGATTCCGCCGTCAAATTTATTGCTGGTGAGGTAGTTGTCGTATTTTTCCGATAGGATGCAATTGACCGGAGAAAGACAAACCAACAATAAAAACTTGTAAAATTCCGTGGCGATAAAGCCCAGAAAGCTCGAAACACCGTCCACCGTACTTGCCAGAATGGAACCAACTAAGGGAATGGAATTCATGGACTGAGCGCTGTCTGCCAAAGATGTTGCACGCATGAACACGTACCAATAGATCAATCCAATAATAATTCCGGGTAGAAAGTAAAAAAGAAATTTTCCTTTTCCCAGTGTTTCTGCCGTAGATCGGATGCCGTCCAGATGTAGTCGGATTGCCGTTACCATATGTGTTGTTTTTGTGTTCTCAAAGATAAAAAAACAATCATGTGCTTTGGATTTTTGGCATAGCTATTGTAACTTAATTCTCAAAACTTGAAAACATGAAAACACTTTTTTCGCTCGTGTTAGTTGCCATGTCTATGACCGCAGTAAGCACTTCCTTCGCACAAGAGCCAGTTAAGCCGGCAAAAACAATTCAAACAAAAAAGCCAGCCGGTAAAGTGGTGAAGGCTACCAAGAAAGCCAAGCAACAGCCAGTTAAGCAATAATGCAGATCCCGATCCCAGAAAGATCGGGATTTTTTATGCTTGGATCAGTCCGAATTGCGTGAAATGATGTGTCAAATGCTTGGCATGTAAACGCTCCCATTGTTCACGATTCAAAGCACCGTAATACGGATGCACTTCGCGGTGTTCCGGGTTTTGATCGTATAACTCTTCAAATTCTAACCATTCTTCCACGAATTCATCGATGGCCAATTCAATTTCGTCATGACGCACTTCCATTTCCGGTGTGGCAAACGGTACTTGAATATCTTGCGCCATCGGTTTGTCGCTGGCCAGAAACGCAAGCATTTTATCCAGTTTTTCTTCCGGTACCAACAAAGCCTGCGGGTTCTTCCCGGTAGCAATGCGCAAGGTGTCGGTTAAATGCTCGACCATGCGTTGGGCAGACATGCTTCCCCACTGTGCTTTTTGATCACTGTTTAATTGGTTGAGATAACCCAAAATGGTCTCCAAGTCTGTCTGAATGAATGTCATAAGGCTGTTTTTATGCGTTTTTTAAATAATCAGCTCCACACAATACGTGCAAGCTTTTTGGTACAATTTCTATGTTGATCTCTTTGCGGACTTCAAAGGGTTCGCCGTCATAATGGGCTAAAGGCTGCTCCAAGATGATCCGAGCTTTTGTAAAGGGAACGATGCGGATGTATTTAGATCCTTCGATCCGTTTGAGGAAAAAACGCGATAGGATCCCCATCGTGCGCCACCAGGAAAACTGCCGGAGTAAGACCAATTCCAACTGACCGTCTGTAACCAGCGATTTTGGCGAGATCACAAATCCGTTTCCAAATTCCGACGAGTTGGCAATGGAACTCAATAAAAATTTGCCCTTGATCGTTTCGTTGGGTAAGATCACTTTCACCTTTGGCGGATTGTAGGAAAAATATTCTTCGTAGATTAACTGCGCATAGCCATAGAATCCGCGAATGTGGTATTCATCAAAACGCTTGGCAATGAAGGCATCGAATCCAAAACCGCCAACTCCCAAAAAAGCTTTGTCATTTGCCAAAACCGTGTCCATCCGGATGCTGTTCAATTGATTGATACAACGGATGGCTTCCGGAGTTTTGAGTGGAATTTTCAGATGTCGCGCCAAGCCATTTCCGGAACCGGTAGGAATGATCGCCAAATGACAATTCGTGCCAATAAGCGCGGTACCCACTTCGTGTACCGAACCATCTCCGCCAACCGCACACACGATATCTATTCCTTCTTTGGCTGATTCTGTGGCGATCGACTTGGCGTGTCGTTTATATTGTGTGATGGCAATGTCGTAATCGAAAAGCGTATGATCCAAGTGCTCCTCAATCATTTGTGGAACTTTGGCCTTTTTGACCCCTCCTGAAATAGGATTGATTATGAAGCGGATCCGTTTTTTCATGGTGCTTTTGCCGCATTCGACAAGAGGTCGTTGTTGTAACGCTGAATGATAGCTTTTAATCGGCGTTCCATGGTTCTGACCAATGCTTTTTGTTCGTTCAATTCATTGCGGGGATTCACGTCCCAGGTATTGAATTTAACAAGTTTCTTGGATTTATTGTTGCTGAAGTACAACACGTAATCCTGATAGAAGTAAAAATACGTCCCTTCGAGGTAGGCAACTCCTTCTCGTGGAGCCTTGGAAAAATAGGAGTTTCCGAAGCTGTAATAACTTGTTTCGATGTTCAAAAGATCCAATACGGTTGGCATGATATCGATCTGTTGGAAGATCGTATTTTCGATGCGTTTCGGCAATTTCCCGCCGCCGTGATAGAACGCGATCGGGATCTTGTACATCTGTGTTCGCTGCTCGTAGAACTTGTTTGTGGACGACGGAGTGTGATCTCCCACCAAAATAAAGAGTGTATTTTCAAACCAAGGTTCTTTTTTCGCCTGCTCGAAGAATTTCTGCAAACTCATATCCCCGTAATGCAAACTCTTACAGATCGGTTCCGGACCGGTTTTCAATTGGGACCTCCAACGAGGCGGAACGTAATACGGATGATGCGAAGAAAGCGTAAATAAGGTGGCGAAGAACGGCGCTTTTTGTTTGGTCAATTGTTTGGCAGTCCACGGATTGAAATATTCATCCAAAATCCCCCAAGTACGGTCGAAATGCGCGTCGTTGTTGTATTCAAAGCGACCGATGTACTGATCGTATCCAATGGCCTTTGTAAAGCTGTTGAAACGCATGGAGCCATTTGTTGCGCCGTGATAAAAAGCCGTAGAATAGCCTTGTTGACTCAAAATGTGTGGCAACGAATTGATCTGATTTCCGCCGTAGGGAGAAGAAATATAGGGATTGTCCATCCACGAAGGCATGGATGCAGCAATTGCCGGTACCGCTTCGATGGATTTCTTGCCATTCGACAGTCCGTTCGCAAAAGTCCACGATTCGTGCAACAACGAATCCAAAAATGGGGTGTAGCTTTCTTTTTTATTGAACGTTCCAATCCATTCGTACCCAAAACTCTCCAGCATGATGATCATTACGTTCGTCTTGTTCGGGAGTACGCGTTGCGGTTG
Organism: uncultured Fluviicola sp.; assembly: GCA_964427665.1. Taxonomy (GTDB): domain Bacteria; phylum Bacteroidota; class Bacteroidia; order Flavobacteriales_D; family Crocinitomicaceae; genus Fluviicola. The sequence goes on from CAYRVL010000064.1 coordinate 12,229, forward strand.
ACTTTTTCGGATTGGATTAAATATGCGCTTGGCAGTCGTTTCCGGATAGTATGCTTTTGTTTCCAGATCGTTCTGTCCGTACGTTTTCAGCACGGTGAACGCCGAATTCAACACCAAGGCCGTGTTTTGTGGTTCGGTGTACAAATTGGCATCAACCGGAGAAATGGGCTTGAAACCCAATCCGCCACGACCGACCAGCACGAAAAATGCAGTTCCCAAAATGAGCCAAAGAAGTTGTGCCGGAATGTTCACAGTCGGAGTCTTTCCGGATAGTTTCGTTTCTGCGGTGCGTTTGTACACTTGGAACGAAAGCCACAAGAGGACTAAAAAACACAACAACAGGATCCAGAAATCGCGCAGGAAACTGGTGAGCAATTGTCCGATATCATTCCCTGCCGAAACAATGGCAAACAGATCCGAAGTGGAGCGTTTCATCGTGTAGTTGAAATACTCGATATCCAGTAAATTGAAGGCCAGGATCAACGAAAAGGTGAGGTGAAAGTACGTTGCTTTCAGGAATTTTGAAACGCGGTTTTTCTGCCAAGCGTAGGGCAACAAGGAAAAAACGATAAACGGAATGAAGAGCAAACACAAGGTGACAAGGTCAAACCACATGCCCACGAACCAATCCATCCACGAAATATCGGTGAATGAATCCCGGTTGTAGAGATAGAAAAGGACGCGTACCAACGTGAGCAGCACCAACATAGCTGCCATTCGAAGCATAAGGCTTTGAACAGGCAATGGAATTTTGTTGCGCAAGGTCTGCCACATGGAACAAAAATACACAACTTGTGGAGTTTATGACGTGAAATCGCCTGAATTTGCGCGTTGATTCGATCATTCGTGTACATTTGAAAAAAAAAGCTGCAATGATGAATCGTTCTCTGCTACTCGGCGTACTTCTGGTGATAGGCTCTTCGTGGCTCCAAGCGCAAGATCTTCCTGCCTACCGCATTTTTACCGGCTCTGGAAAACCAGCGAATTATCAGAAAATGGTGAAGGACCTTTCGGATGAGGAGTTGGTGTTGTTTGGCGAGTTGCACGACAATGCGATTGCACATTGGTTGCAAGTAGAATTGACCAAGGATTTGCACCTCGTGAATGGAAACCGCTTGTCATTAGGGGCAGAGATGTTTGAGACGCATCAGAACAAGTATTTGCAGCAATACTTGGTTGACGGCAATGACAAAGCGTTCCGCGATTCCACGAAATTGTGGTCGAACTACGGCACCGATTACAAGCCTTTGGTAGATTTTGCCCGAACAAATACCCTCGCTTTTTTTGCCTCCAATGTACCGCGCAAATACGCATCGATGATCTTCAAAAAAGGAATGGCGTCACTGGATTCTATCTCGCCGGAGGAAAAACTGTTGCTGTGCCCTTTGCCGTTTCCTTTCGATTCTACCTTGTCTCAGTACAAAGAATTGATCAAAATGGGGATGGACATGCACGCTTCCGGTATCAATTTCGCGAAGGCACAAGCGATCAAGGACGCCACGATGGCCTGGAACATTTCACTGCAACTACATGCGGGCAAAACGGTCATGCACTACAACGGTTCGTACCATTCCGATTACCACCAGAGCATTTGTTGGTACGTGGAGCAATACCGCAAGGGGACGCGTTTAAAGACCATTTCGGTGGTTACACAAGCCGACTTGAAAAAACTGAGTCAGGAATATGTCGACAAAGCGGATTACATCATCGTGGTAGACGAAGACGTAACCAGAACGATGGAGTAGCCACCCGGGTTTTTGGAAGTTTTGGTATCGCGTGCAACTACAAGTTTGCTTCTTTTTTGAATAACATTATGCCTCTATTTAAGGAGTTGCCTTCCCACAATGTGCGTTGTAGTAGAGGATCATTTCCAGACACACCATTCTACTTTTTCGGTACACCCATTCCCAAATGATCGTTTTTTCGCGGTGTTCGTTGTAGTAGTTTTCGTACTTTTCTTTAAAAGCTGGACAGGTAGACATGATTTTCCACAATTCAGGCGAAAAATAATGCTTTCTTTCAATTGGATATAGTTCCTTGTTGATCAGAACCAATTCGGGGCAGTAGTCCTCGAAACCACCACTGTGTAACAAAGTAGCGTTCCCTGCTATCAAGACTTTGTAGGCACTTAATCCACCCTCGCAGGGGTCTTCGTACACCATATATGTATTGTTTTTCCAGAAATATGCTTTTACGTCTTTTGAAGGAATCTTGACCTTGCCCGTTTCAGTGCGGAGGAGCACGAATTTGTGAATGCTATTGCGCGGAATGTATGTGCCATGCAGTGTATCTCCTTGGTGTAGGATCAGGTAGTCTTGCTGAGCATACAATTCGCATGACCCAAGAACTAAGAAGCAAATGAAAAGTAATGGGTGTATTCTCATAATCAGTTGATACTTACTGTGTAAAATGTGTAACAAATTACGAATTTTGATGAGATTCACTTATACGCAACTTGTCGTATTTCGATAAAAAGCTGCATACTCGAACAGTACATGTTTTGCAATAAGAAGGATGGTTGAGAAACTTGTGTATGAAAGTAGCGCAGGCGTTCTATCCAAGAAACAAGCAGCTAGATCAACTGGCGAATGCGATTGCAAGTTCGGCGTGTTGTATCGAACAGACGTGCCAGGGATTTACTTTTTCTTTCCGGAATATGTCCGCGTACCATTACCGCCCAAACCACCACTGGATCGGGTGATGTATACATGCTTGTCTTTAAACTGAACAAGGAGGTAGTTGTGGATATTCCCAACTTTGAATTGTTTCTCTTTCCAAAGATTTTCCACGTGGATCCGGTATCCTAAAACGAACACATCTTTCCCTTCTTGAGTGATCTGCAGATCCTCATAATAGGTTGTGTCAAAGGTAGTGGGCGTCATGTCCCAATAATGATACTCTACCCGGCAGGCGTATGTTCCGGCCAATTTTTTTGCGTGGTATTTATCACAACCCGACAAACTGATCACGAAGGCGATGAATAGGAGTAGGAGAAAGGGAGTTTTCATGTGCGTTTTTTTTCGTGGGATGGAGCTGCTTGCTTCTGTTATTTACACGTATTTGGGAAATCAGGTGACGGAGGTCCCGCTTCATACTTCAATTGAAAATCATTAAAGTCCTGTTGAGATTCAATCAGAAAATCAGTGTTCAAGTCACTTTTTGAATGGTCTTCTTGTGCATAAACGACGATAAATTGTTTACCAATTAGACTTTCATCTTTCTGACCAACTCCATAAACTTTTTCTGTACTTGTGTAATCTGCTCCATTCACAGTATAGGCGTATTTGTATGTTGTTTTGAAAGGGGAAGAACTTAAAGATTGAATGGTTCCGATGGAAAATCCAACGGGAGAATCGTACAATTCACAGATTCTAGTCTTTTCCTTTCTACAGCTTAATAAACAGGCATAAAGCGTGATAAGCGTCAAAACGGAAATTACTTTCATGACTATTATTTATGGTGAATTTACTGATATTTTGGCAGTTGTGAAATCTTATGACTTGCGGTGTTAAAAAATTTAGAAGGGAATGTATTTAAAAAACACTCACGGTATTAGTGTTTCATTTCTTAGGAAGGTAAAGGTGTAAGCTCTTTTGCAATTTTTGGTCTGTGCGATGGCTTGTGCGAAACGAAGTTCACGAACACTATAAATAAGCAATAGTGAGTAATTGCAAATGTGCTTACACCTGTGTGATGGCTATTTTCTTCTGTTAAGCTTTTCTTTCGCTGTGTCCACTAAATAATAAACCATAGGTACTAAAAACACTGTCAAAATTAAAGATGATAGCAGTCCGCCAATGATTACCCAAGCAAGACCGTTTTTCCATTCTGCTGCTGTTCCTGTTGCCATTGCAATAGGAAGCATACCCACTACCATTGAAAGTGTTGTCATAAGAATTGGCCGCATCCGACCTTTTCCAGCTATAATTAAGGCTTCTTTAAAGTGTTTTCCCTCTGCTTTTAATTGATTGGTAAAATCAACAATTAGTATCGCATTTTTAACTACCAAGCCCATAAGCATAATTAAACCCAATAAGGCGAATAAACTCAAATTGCTTAACGACAAATTCAAAGCGAAAAACGCCCCAATGGCTGCAACTGGAATAGAAAATAGAACAACGAACGGATAAACGTAACTGTCATATAGTGCTACCATAATCAGGTAAATCAACAAAAACGAAATGAGCAATACGGAACCCAATGCTCCAAAACTATCATTCTG
>CAYRVL010000065.1:0-16432 GCA_964427665.1 uncultured Fluviicola sp.
GTCATTTTGTAACGGAATGAATGATGGTTGCCAAACGTTCTGTTTGGTATTTGCGGGAGAAGTGGTCTTTATTCACCGTGTTGCAACCGATTCTTCCGGTTTCTTGAAACTCCGTTTTCAATTGATCTAAAACACGAATAAGGTCATGATTATCTTGAACTACCACTCCTGCTTGATGTAAACGAATGGCTTCTGCTTGCAATTGTGGTGGATTGTCAGAGTCGTCGATCAAATACAATTTGTCCTTCAAAGCCTGTGCAACAGGGTCGTTTTCAAAGCACAACAAAATGGACCGATCAATAGCAATGTAATCAAATATTTTCGTTCCCATGTAGGCGTAGTAATTGAACATAAGCATGACGTTTGCCTTTCGCAGTTCTATCAACATTTGATCATTGGGTAGACGAGGTGTCCAAGAGACGATAGTCTTCAGTTCCGGATGCTGCGTTTCCAAGTAGGACTCTAAACGGTCGACCTGATTCAATCCATAGAACACCAAACGCAACGCACTACGGGTTTTAACATGCCACGCACTCAAAGTATCTAAAAAATGTTCCAAGGGATGCCAATCGTAGATTGTGCCGGCATGGGCAATGGTCAGGATGTCAGATTCTTGCATTACTGACATACTCTTGGCCAGATTTTTCGGGTCATAGCCATTTGGGATAACATGTTTGGGAATCTCCGGGAAAAAATGATCTAGTTTCTCGGCAATATACTCGGAAACAGTGGTTATCGCTGCCGCAGACCGCACAATATGGCGTTCTTGGGAACGATAAAATTTATACAACCAATTGTTTTTCTTTTCCAGATAATGGCTCCAGGGGTCACGATAGTCGGCAATCCAAGGAATGTGGTATTTAGCACTTAAGTCTGCAGCATATTTGAACAAAATGAAAGGATCGCCGGTGGCAATGATCACATCTACCCGTTCTTGCCGAAGAAAGGCATCGGCTGCTTCGTAAATGGTTCGTTTTGCGCCAATCGGAAAAACATACTGGCCCAACTCATCCAGAGCACTGAATGTTTTGCGAATCCATGAAAAACGATGTTCTCCATGCTTCAGTAACATTTTATTGGCTATCGTAGGAAAGTAGGGGGCTTTGATTTGAGTTGAAGCAGATCCTTTATCTATGGAGTAAGTTTTGATTTCAGATGCCGAAATATAACCATGAACAGAGTGGTTTTCGTTTTTCCATTCGCGAGTTACAATGATCGGATAAATGTCGAAATCTGGGAAGTATTTTTCCCACGAAGCAGGTCTATGACCACCCACAGATTCAAATGGAGGAAAGTCGTAAGTTAAAATGAGTACTTTTTTTTTCAATTTCAGTCCAATTGACGGTAAAATTAGAAAATGTTACAGTTTCATTAGCATTTCCTATGAACAAAGAGCCCTATAAAGAGCTAGGTACTGAGACATGATTTGGTCAGGCGAGAAAGTGGACCAGATTTCGCTTGAAATTTCACTAAAATGAAATTGGTTGTAATTGAGCATCATGGATTCCATGTCGCTTGCAAAACGGATCGGCTCATCTTCAGAAATGATCCCATTGTTTGTGTTTACAAAGTCAAGGATTCCGCCTGAATTGGTAGTGATGACAGGACGCCCGCATGCCAGAGATTCTAGTAATGAAAGACCAAAAGTTTCCTGTTTGCTGGTAGAAATGGTACAATGGTGTTGTTGAATGATCTCCGAAACTTTATGATGTGCCACGAAAGGTAGAACTTGAAGAGAATGGGGTAAGCTTTTGTTGCCAAGTAAGCTAAATAATACAGATTCATCCGTGCCTAATAAGGTAAGCGTGCTGTTCGGATTTTTGTTGTGAAAGATTTCCCAAGATCGAAGCAATAAGTTTAAGTTTTTATTTCCAGTTGTCACACCGATTGCTAGAAATTTGAACGGAAAACGATCAGGCGGGTCCTTATATCGAAAAGAACTTTCAACGAAATTTGGGATGACGATGGATTTAGCAGTAATCGCAGGAAATTCTTTTGCCAACCGGTTTTTGAAGTGTTGGCTAACAATAATCAATTTATCAATGTATTCCAGGCTTGACGAGAAAAGGGCTTTTTCGCTTGTCTTTAACGTTTTTCCGTAAAGAAATCCAGAGTAATGTTCCGTATGAATGCATGGAATGCGATAAGTAGAAGCAATCTTTGAGGCAATAAATCCTCCTAAAAAAAACGCATGACTATTGATGAGCTTATACGACGGTAGATCAAGGTTTTTTTGGATATACCATTTGGTAAGAAGCCAGGCAATGCGATAGTTTAGTGTGCGCATTAATGGAAACAAAGGTGCGATACCAATTCGGATAATCCGAGTGTTTTCTTCGATACTTTCTTCTAATTGAAACTTTTTGCGAAACAAGCATTTCATAAAATTCCCCATCATGTACACATGTAAGACGGTGACATCAAAGTGATTTTCGAATTGTTTGGAATATGCCTGTAAAAACACACACGGGTTCTCTCCTTGGGAATTAACGTACCAAGAAGGTATTACGAGTAGTTTTGGTTTCTTGAATGTGTCTCCCATGTGCTTATTATTTAAACCATTGAAAACCGGATATTTTTCGGATTTTCCGATAAATTGGCGCTAAGGATTCGTACAGATCAAGATTCGAACCGTAATAGCGATGATTGACACCGGGAGTATTCAAGTATTCATGAAAATAAACAGGATCTAAATCTAGTTTTTTCAGAAAGTATTCCTCGTCCTGATGCGCGTTGTTCGAAATTGAACCCAGATCAAGCTGTTTCAGTGCTTCTTTCGTTGTTTGATTCGAAAGTATAAGCATCGATTGATGTGCGAGTTTTTTATGAATGCCAAATTTCTGGGGAAGAATGACATCTTGGTAGTACTTCGTGAAAAAATTATCCTGATGTTTGGCGTCATAATCTTGCCATCCGAACGATTCTTTCAATACTGTTTTGGCGTCTTCTTGCTTGTAATCAATCAGGTTTAAAGGATATACAAAATGGATCTTTCGAATATGTTCGAAATAAAAATATTCAAACGGGCCGAGGAATTTTAAGGTTCGGTTTGAGGTTCTTCCAAAGCGATCAAGAATATTTTGAATGTTCTTTTTATCGTATTTGAAATGTGTAAAAGACTTCGGTAGAAAACCTTCAGTAGCAGAATTGTACCCGTTGAATACGCATTTTATTCCGTGATCATTCGCAATTTTATAATTGTAATAGATCATAAGATTGTCGAAAGGTAGATCAATGTCCATCACTTCTGAAAGTACAAAAGATCGCTGCAAATCTTGCATTTCTTCCCACGGAATCACAATGGTTTTGTAGTCAAATCCGGAATGCTTGATCAGTTGTTGAATATTTCGAACAGACTGTTCATTGTTCCAGCCGCCATCCACGTGCAGCAATAGCGGATTCAGTCCCCATTTTTTTGCGAGATAAACGAGGTAGGACGAGTCGCTTCCTCCGCTGATCCCGATCAGGCAATCATAGTGCGATTTCTTGGTTGATTTTATTCGGCTGATAAGCGCATTTAGTTGCGATTCATTCAAAGGTTTTAAAGCGTTTAGCACCTGCAGATTTTCCTGACAAGTTTCACAGATCGAATGTTCACCAAAAGTAATTTCAGGACAATTTTCAGTATTCAATAAACAAATACTGCATTCTTGAAATGGGATAGCAGGTGGGTCGAATTGGGTTAATAGGCTTATCAGGGAAGCTTCTTGTGACTCCCATGTAAAATGAGTAGCGATCTCAGCTAAAGAACTTTTTAATGCAGCGAATTCTTTCAAATTGATTTGCATTAAGGTGTCAACAACAGAGGTAACCGTATTGTCACACAAATACCCAATGTTAAAACGATCAAATACTTTTTTGTTTTCAGGTGTACTGGAGGCTAAAACCGGAATGTTTGCATGGATGTATTCATACAATTTGTTTGGTGAAGCATAAAGTTTGCTTAAGTTGACAGGTTCTAACAAGTTTATTCCGATATCAGCACCGGATGTATAATAAGGTAAGATGTCTAAGGATAAAAAATCAATAAATGCGATGATTTCGGTCAAACCCATTTTTTTGGTTTTATCTACCAACTGTGGTTTAAGCATCCCTTCGCCGATAATCACTAAACGAAATCGTTCCTTTAATTGCGCCATGGCTTCAACGAGCATGTTCATGCCTCTACCGCCATTCAAGCCCCCTTGGTAAAGCAAGACAATGTGGTCTTTATGCCAGTTATACGCTTTCCGAAAATCAAAGAATGGCGGAGTTAGCGGTTTTAAATACGGAAAGTTCATGATGATCTTGCCGCCGTTTACACCATGTTTTCGCTCAAAGTGTGTTAAGAGTGACTGATTAACTGTTACGAATTGATCTACTTGTTTGAAGTATTTCTTTTCCAGGTAAGCACCATGTAATTGCATGATCTTGTGTGCAATATGATACAGAATTGTTTTCCAAGATTTATTCGCCCAAGGGAAAAACTGATTCAGTGTTTCTAAATAAATCTCATGAGAATCATATATCAAACGAGCTTGGGTCTTTTTGGCTAATTTGGCTGCGGGAAGTAGTGTCGGTAAATCGTTGGCCCAAACAAAGTCGTATTTCTTTTTTCGGGAAAGCGCATGCTTATAAAAATGGATGAATTCGTAACCAAAAAGCGAGTTCTGTATGATTTTAGTTCTCAAATTTCTCTTCGGCTGAATAGGATAAAAGGTGCAGTTCTCAATAGTTGGAATCTCATGGGGTGACAGGGAACTGTAAAAAACATCGATGTACGCTTTTCGACTCAACGTGCGAATAGTTTTGAGTACACGATAGTCGTTTTTTATTTCACCATCCAAGAAAACTGCAACACGGTAATTCATTTTACAAATAATAGCTTGCCATTAATACTTTCCAGTCATTTGTATAATCTGGCGTGATGATTTTTTCAGAAACCATACGCTCGCGCGCGTCTCGGACACGTTCCTTTAATTTTTCATTACCCAACCAACTGTTATGTGGTGCCTCGAAGCCTATTTTGTTCTTCCGATATACAATCTCTTCTGGGAGTGAATTGGACATGGATTCCCGCAACAGTGCTTTCGACCAGCCTTGATAAAGTAAGTATTCGTTTGGCAGGGATAAAACGAATTCCGCCAGTTGATGATTTAAAAAGGGCAATCGCACCTCAACTGAGTGCGCCATTGAATTTCTATCCGCGAAACGCAATAGTTTTTGAAGACCTTGTTTGGTCAACTGATGAACTAACGATTTTTTAAGATCCGTAAAATCTTCAAAGGGCGATTCTTTTGGTGCAAATTCCTGTGCAAATGAATTTTCTAAACCGGTATAATGGATAGGTTTGAACTGCTTTTTGATTCCTGATAAACCGGCATAAAAATGAGGAAAACGTTTCAATAAATGATCTTTCCAGCTCAAGGCAACATCCCAGTTGTGATTTTCCTTGATCTGTTGCTGGAATGTGTTGCATTTCGACCTAAATGGAATCAATTCGCGGGCAAAAACCTGAAAGTCTTTTTCATAGCCCGCCAACATTTCATCCGCACCTTGTCCGTCTAACATGACCGTGATGTCATTCTCCTTTGCGGCCGCATACACCATGTATTGGGCTAGAATACTGCCTGTTTGAAATGGTTCATCTTGGTGAAAAAGCAAGCGATCAAGATGTTGATTCAAGACATCTTCGTGCACCCACGTGTTCGTATGATTGGTGTGAAATTTTTGGGTCACCAAATCAATGAATGGTCCTTCGTCTTTGGAAAAGTTTTTGAATCGCGCTGATACGGTATGGATGGAATGCGTTGATTCGCTCATCAATGCCACCACAGTACTGGAGTCTAAGCCACCCGAAAGTGAACAACCAACGCGAACATCCGAACGCAAACGACGGTTTAATGAAGTGCGAAGTAACTGTAAAAATTCATCTTTCGCTTGATCAAATGACAAGTGTTCATTGGCTCCGTTTGGTTGAAGTTCCCAATATTTTTTGGGCAAAATCTGTACGTTTTGACAAGCGAATTTTAAGTAATGGCCGGGTGGAACCTGTTGAATGTTCTTAAAAAACGTTTGGTCCGGTTTAAGTGGATTTTCTACAAGATCTTCGGCTAAAAAAAGGAACAGTCGTTCTTCCTCGATCTGTTTTGGAATGTGAATAGCCCAAAAACATTTGATCTCTGAGGCAAAGTAAAGTCTATCTTCATGAATCGTGTAGAAAAATGGTTTCTCACCAAAACGATCACGGGCACAGAATACTTCGTTAGTATGTTGATCGATCAGTACGAAGGCAAACATCCCATCTAAATGATTCAAACAATCCACACCCCATTCATGGTAGGCGAGTATCAAAACTTCGGTGTCTGTTTGCGTTCGGAAAAGATGACCTTTAGCCTGGAGTTTTTCTTTTATTTCCAGGTAATTGTAGATTTCTCCATTGAAAGTTATCAGATACCTGTCCAGAACATGCATGGGTTGATGTCCTGATTCGGATAAATCAATGATCGATAATCGTCTGTGTCCTAATCCGTATGTGTGTTGTTCGTCTACAAAAATGCCTTGACCATCAGGACCACGATGTTCCATCATGCCACACATGGCATCCAAATCCTCCCGGATTCCCATGTAGGTCTTAGTTGAAATAATACCTGCTATTCCGCACATCGTTTTTCTAAATGGTCTTTAATTTCAGACATACTCATAAAAATACAGTTATGCTTTGATAGAACATTTAACAAATACTCGTAGGTATCGAAAAAATGTGCGCGATCAACATAATCTGGGTGAAAATTTACGGTCAGGCATCCATTTACGGATTTCACAAGGTCAATTATTTGATCAATTTCTTTGATGGCTTCTTCTCTGGAAAGCTTCCGCTGTAAAAACGTGGAACTATCCATTATCGTTAGCGGAATTTCCAGTAACTCGGCATTGTCGTGATTTAAAAACACAGGAAAACTGGTTCCCAATCGAAAGCCATTGAATTTATTAAAACCAATCGACGAGTCAACCTTGATGCCGTTGGCAACTTCCACTTTTAAAGTTTCAGGTAATTTGAAACTCAAATAATGTTGCCTTGAAATGTACACGGGTTGTTCAATGGTCTTTTCTAATTGATGGCGTAAGGAACCAAAAAGCTCCGTGTTCGTTTCTGTAACAATACTTCCATGAAGCCCAAGTTCAACACCTTTTTTGCTCCAAAGTTTTAAGATGGATTGAACCTGTGTCTGCTCGCCGTTGTATACCAACTCGTCTTCCAGGGTGTAATCACAGTCGTTCGGATGAAGATCTTTTTCTTTTTCAGGACGGACGAATATGAAATAAGTTCCTGTTCGCGCATACTTGTTTTCCAAGTTGATCCATTTTTCATAACACCAAAGTGGGTCAGATACTTTGCGTGTTAGTCGCTGTTTGATCCCTGTTTTTAGTATTTGAAGGGTCAGTTTCTGATGCGCGCGGATGGTGGAACTATGAAATCTTCGTTTTTTCAAATTCCGCATGAATACCTTCGGGGAATAACTTTCCCAACGATCGATGTCATGACTCAAACAAACGGCAAATTCTGAATTGTTCGGCCATAAATTTCTTGGAACAAACTGTCGTTCGCGAAATCTTGCTAAGACAAATTGATCGACGAATGGTTTCTTAAAATCGATTGCAGCATCTGCTTGATAATTCAAATTTGCCCAGTCAACTTCGGGATGATCGATTTCTTCCTCGCCATTCAGCCAATGTCCAATCCACGCTAATTCTTCATCAGAAAAAAAATCAGACGGATTCATTACACCGAAAAAGCGCAAATATTTTGTTGTTGTTAGATGATGCGAAGCCATTTCAACGTTTTGTAACGCCAGTTAAAGTGATTGAAACTACTAAAATATTCCTTTGTGGCGCCAAAACTCTTAAAATACTGTTCGATACTTGGAATGCTCGAACCCTCAAAATCAAATATAGAAAGTCCCAATGATCGGGCGTGCAAAATGCCTTTCCACATGGCGTAAGGTCCTAAATTGTAGTTGTTTAATGCGGGGTCTATTCCTCCAAGCAAATAATAACAGCGTTCTGTATCGTAGATGAAAAACAAACTGCATCCGGGTGTATCTTCAGTGTAAACGGTCACCTGAAAACTCGTCGGGGTATGATTCACAATCCGATGTAAATACTGCATCCAATCCGTATCTCCTTGTTGGCGCTCAAAAGTTTTTTGTACCAGTTTATAAATCAGATCAGCATGCTTCTCTGTTTGGACGCTTGCGTTTGTTTTTAGCGCTTTTTTGATGTTGCGTTGCTTATCGGTGCGCATGCCTTTAAAAAGGGCTTCCTCGGGCTGTTTCAAATCGAGGATATAGGAAAAGCTATTGCGATCTGAAAGTTTAAATCGTGGATGAAAACAGAGCGTGATATAATCGAGTTTTAATTGCAACAGATCCTTCCGGAAATTATCCAGACACGCAGCAAGCAGACCTTCAGTGCGTCCTACTTGATTGTTCCAACAAATATCAGTGTATGGTGTAAGTGGTAATTGTTGCACTCCCGAAAGCAAGCGACCCCGCACTAATTTGTATGGAAGCATTCCAACAAGCTTTTCGTCAAGAAAAAAACTACAAAATTGCAGGGATGAACCGTCTGTTACTTGAGTCAACCACGCCGGTGAAATGAACACACAACCCCCGTGCGCTTCGAAAAACGAAGCGTAATCTTCAAATGAAGCTGAATGTGTAGTCGTTACGAGTGGCATTTATCGGAGAATTCATGTAAAAAGGTGCGGTAAGCTTCAAAATGCGCTTTGAAAGAATAGCGATCCTCAATCGTAGCGCGGGCTTTTAATCCGATCTGTCCCAACCGGGAACGTTCGTCGCAGATGGTTTTTAATTTATCAAGCCATTCCTCGGGTGTGTTTACGAGCCAACCATTTTCTCCATCTGTGATAATTTCCGTATTCACGGTAATGGCGGAAGCAATTCCCGGAATCCCAAGTCCCATATACTGGATCAATTTGAATCCACATTTGCCGCGTGTGGTGATGCTATCTTCAAGGGGCATCAAACCAATGTCGATCTTTTTGAGTTCTTCTACTTCGGTGTTCAGATCGAAGGGAATAAAATGAACCGGAAATTTGGCGTTGAAGTCATAACTGGTAACACCCGCGATAACTCGTAGTTCAAAGTTTTGGGTTTCATACAAGGTATTCAAAGCAGGAATGATGGATTTCAGCTGGTATAAATTGTGATTTCCACCAATCCAGCCAAACACTAGTGGCGATGTCTCGGAATAAACTTTTGTTGGGTATTTATCGTAATCGACACACGTAGGAACAACCAAAATACACGTTTCTTGTTGATCCCTCTTTTCCAAAACCAACTCCTTGAGGTAATTCGATCCGGTAATGAAGCCATTGTAATATTGGAATGATCGGTAAAAATGATCATGCCTTTCACACATGATCCTACTGAAGACGTTTTTTTTCGCTTCAACTACCAGCGTATCGTCGTCAATGTCAAGAAGGCGATTTGGATGAGCCGCTTTTAATAATTTCTCAAAAAACAAGTTGCCATAGTTATTGTACAAAAGCAAGCTTCGACGCACAATCACGATACGATACTGACGGGATTCTATGATTTGTCTTTTACGGATTCTCATAGAATCCAACAGGAATTTTTGAAGGTTGCTATCTTTGGTTTGTTGGAAGAAATCTGCACTTTGTCGCACGAGAAAACGAGCATCTACTGTCGCTCCAGTGTGCTCCAATAGCTCCATCCATTTTTTAGCCCGATAATTGAACCCTGCGCCGTCTTCCGGAAACACCTCTAAATAAAGGATGTCAAATTTGGTTTTTTTTGCATGTCCAACAACATGGAAATAAAGCGTGAGTACTTTGATTTGCAGCAAGTTCAAATAGAAGCGTAAAATAAAAACGATCGTATTAAACATGCGAAATGAAATTTGATTTTACGGAAGAACCAAAACTGATTCGAAAAAACCATCGTCCGTTTTTTTGAAAACGATCAAAAACTACACGAAACTTCCATACTTTCCAGAGATTTAGTTTTCTTGTAGTTTCAAATCCTGATTTTTTCGCTGCGCGAAGAGAGGAAGTGTTGTCGGGATGAATGTACATCGAAAAATGTATATTCGGATTGGTCCTTAAAATCTCGTTTAAGAAAGTTGGGAAAGCACTTAGTCCTCGGTATTCTTCAGCTGTCTCACACCAAGCAATGAAGGCTTCATTGGGGGCTAGTGTGTAGAGGAAATTTCGCCCAACCCAAGTATTATTGGAGTTTTGAAATATCCAGCCACGAAAGATACAAACACCTTCTTTATAGCAATAATATCCAATCTGTCCGCTTTCCAGAAATTGTTTAAAGCAACTTATTGCCGTGGGGTCATTAAACCAAGAACCATCATTAATGTTTTCCAGGGTAATTTGTTTTACCTCTAGAATAGGATTAGACTGAATAGTAGGCTTATTCAGTGCCTCAACAATTACCGCTTTGTCAATTTCAATCATCGCTTAAAAAAAACCGCGAAACGCATCGAAAGTTATCAAATTCAATTGATTTTTTCGATCTTGATCAAAAAGGTGAAATTCAAAAAAGGGATTCTCTTTTTTCGTAGGATTTCCAAAATTGATGTGTTGTGAAATCACTCCTACGCCCCAGTCCGTGTCAATGCAACATGCAGTAATTCCTGGAATTTCTCGCGCTTTCACAAATGCTTTCCAAGTTGTTCCATTCCAGTTATTCATAGCCGGAGAAATTTGGTAGGGATAGGTTTCACGTGCATGCCACTCCGTTGGAGGATTGCAGTCATGTAAAACGATGAAACCTGTTGGTTTCAAGTATTCGAGTGCATTGTGAATGTCCCGTTCCACTTGATCGGCTAAGTGCAGTCCGTCGATAAAAATTACATCAAAACGAAAGCTTGGTTCAAAGATCTTTCCTGCTCGTATTCCATTGAAAAAATCGTCACTAGTCATTTGAAATTGAACCGGATTGTCGGGAAATTCTACCCCGGGATCAACACCATATTTATTTGAGGTTTTAATCTTGTTGAAATTATCGTCTGGATTACGAACCCCGATTTCCAGGTATTGAATATCAGTAGAAGTCAATTGACCCAAAAGAAAATTGATCACATCAGAACGTAGAGGTTTTTTTTGTGATTCAAGTAAGTTTAGCGCTTTAGCCGACTTGTGGAAAGGATCGTTCAAAAAGCGACCTCCCCAATTATAATAGTTTTTAAATTTTGAAAAGCGATTCATTGTTTATTCAATTTTTGAATATTCGAAGAACACAACAGGTGTATGTTCTTTTTTACTTGATCATCGTCCCAATTCCACCATTTTAAGTCAAGTAAATTATCTATGGTCTCCAGATCAAAACGGTGTTTTATAAATTTCGCAGGGTTTCCTGCCCATATCTCATAGGGACCAATATTTTTGGTGACAACCGAATTTGCACCAACTACCGCTCCATTAGAAATAGTAACCCCAGACATGATAACTGAATTCAGTCCAATCCAAACATCATTTTCTATAGTTACGGATCCATTAGTGGCCGGGTGACCTTTTATGTCAAGATTCCCAAAGTATTCAGGTAAATCTGTAAAAGGATATGTTGAAACCCAATCCATTCGATGATTCCCACCTAATAGGATTGTCACATTTTCAGCAATTGAACAATACTTTCCAATAGTCAAATTCGCATCAGTATGCTCGAACATGACACGTGGCTTCCCATAGGTATAGTTTCCAATAATGTATTTTTTTCCAATGAAATGGTCCTTCGTGAAAAACGGCTGTTTCTTTTCGCCAAATATAAGGCGAGATAATCGATGTTTAATTCTTGAGATCATAACCATTTCTCGTTTAGGTAAACCTTTCCGATATCAAAGCCTTCCAAATGGGCATATTTGCTATTGTTGTCGAGGATTGAAAAATTGCAACAATCCACATTGTCAAATTGACAAACACCTGGTTGATAAGTGATTATATTCAGGAAGTAATTCCCTTTTTTCAAGAAATTAGAGGGTAGAACGAGATCGTACTCACCTGTAGTCTTGTTTAATTTAGTTTCAGCACTTGTGATCACACCATCATATTCATCGAGAATTCGAATTAACAATGCGTAATGGTCGAAACACTTCAGTTCTTGATTAACGCGAATGGAAATAGTTATCGTCTCTTCATTCGAGAATTCGGCAGATGAGTTTGAGAATGAAACGTGTGTCAATTGTATAGACTGCGCGCTGTCATTGCGATAACTGGTGCTTTGATCTGCCGCTTGTTGATATTGAGCTACAACCTTATCTATTTGGTCCATCATTTGAAGTTTACCACTTTTCAAATACAAACCAGTTTTGCACAAAGATTTGATGGAGCTGATGTTATGACTAACAAACAAAACTGTTCTCCCTTGGCCTGCAACATCTTGCATTTTTCCCAAGCATTTCTTTTGAAATTCGGCATCACCCACGGCAAGTACTTCGTCTACAACCAGGATTTCAGGCTCCAAATGCGCTGCTACGGCAAATCCCAAACGCACATACATGCCCGAGCTGTAATGTTTTACAGGAGTGTCAATAAATTTCTCAATGCCAGAGAACGCGACAATTTCATCAAATTTGGCAGCGACCTCTTTGCGCGTCATGCCCAAAATGGTTCCATTCAAATAAATATTCTCCCGACCAGTTAATTCAGGATGAAACCCTGTACCAACTTCTAATAGCGACGCAACACGTCCATAGAGTTCGATCTTTCCAGTACTTGGCGCTGTGATCTGAGACAACAACTTCAGTAAGGTGCTTTTTCCGGCTCCATTTCTTCCAATTATTCCTAGTACATCGCCTTGTTTAATCTCGAAATTAACATCCTTTAATGCCCAGAAGTCATCGCGTTTTCCGCTCTTGGCAAACATGCGTGTCATACTGGATCTTAAGCTATTGTCCAGCTTTTTACCAATCTGGTATTTTTTTCCAAGATCTTCTGCACGAATTGCAATGCTCATAACTTCAATTAAATATAATCTGCCATTTCATTTTCTACTTTTTTGAAGTAAAAAATTCCGGTGACGAACAATAGAATGGTAATTCCAAAAGACAGAAAACACAACTGGTCTGGTGGAGACCCTCCGAATAAACTCCAACGAAATCCTTGAATTACGCCGGCCATCGGATTTAAATAATAAAGCGTCGCTGCCCATTTTGGAAGATTTTGAACGGCAAATTCAACCGGATAGGCAACAGGACTGATGTACAGGCCAATTTGGACAATGAATGGAATTACATGTTGAAAATCTCGGTATCGAACTGTTAAGGCGCTTAGCCAAATCCCGACAGCTAAAGCAGAAATAATTCCGCCGAAAATGAATAAAGGAGCAAACCAAGCCGTGGATTCAGGAACCACTCCGTAATAGATCATGATTCCCGTCATCATCACTAATACGATCAACAAGTCGATCAATCCTACAAGCGCTTTGGAAACTGGAATGATCAGGCGCGGGAAATAGATCTTTTTTACCATTTCCTGATGTGCAATGATGGACGACCCTGAATTGGTTAGTACATATGAAAAATAGGTCCAAAGACTCATTCCACTTATGGTGAATAGGATATGGGGGACTTCTGTTTTAACGCCTACGAATTTTCCAAAAACCAAGGATAGAATCACCAGTGTGATGGCAGGTTGAAGGAAAGCCCATAGTAAACCGATTGAAGTTTGAGCATAACGCACACGAAAGTCACGCCATGTCAAAGTAAGGAACAAATCCCGATAGCGATACAATTCTGCAAAATCAGGTATCCAGTTCTTTTTATTGGCAGTAATTTCTTTATAATGCGTTTTCATCAACGGATTTTTCAGAGATTTTCAGTTTGGAGAATCGATCTTTCCATACTAAAAATCGTTTTTCGTAGTAATTATAGCTTAACCAAGCTATAAAAATAGTAATTACCAGCGCTAAAAAAGTGTCTACGATCAAAACCTTCCACAGATTTTCATCTAAACCAATTTTTTGAGTGATTTGTAATGCAAACAATATTCCTATAAATTGGAAGCAATATAAGCCATAGGTGTAAGTTCCTAATTTCGAGATTAACTTGGATTTCCCCAACTTAAATAATGAGTTTTCTGAAAAGCTCTGTTCTAATAAGATACTTGAGATCAAGATTGCAAAAATCACGCGTTGAAGGTGAAAGAAAAACATACTGCTGGCGCACAATTCATCCTTCCATAAAATAAATGACATTGTCGAAAGGTAGATACCTAAAATGATCCATTTGGAAAGTTGTGAGATTCGATGTTTAAATGTGGTATTAAACATAATGAGATGAGCTGCTAATCCTCCGGTAGCCATGTCGCCAATACAAGAAAGAGTATGGTATTCCATTCCATTGTACGTAGATACTGTAAATCGGAATACGATGCTTATTGTCAGCACAAAAAGAATCGGATAAATGCTTTTACGAACGGGGAAAAACAAAAATAATACAGGCCAAATGAGGTAAAATTGTTCCTCGATGGCAACACTCCATAGTACACCTAAAACAGATGCGTCCGGGAGTCCATTATATAGGACATCAAAATTGCTTGTGAATGACAGGTAATATGCCAAAGAAGAAAGGTCCTGTCCGCTTGTAATAGACTCTCCTTTTAATAATGGAAAACCGATAAATCCTATGATCAAACAAATCATGTAAAGTGGCCAAATTCGCAGGATGCGTCGCATATAAAAGGACTTAAGGTCAAGTTTCCCTACCTTTATTTGTTCGTTTAGAATCAAATAGGTAATTAGAAAACCACTAAGCACGAAAAATGCATTCACACCTAAATTTCCATTTCTGAAGATCTGATTTTTAAATAGATCATAGGTGTTGTTCGTAAGAATCTCTGGTTCTGTTGTGTGGAAGGAGTGGAACAGGAAAACCAACAAGAAACAGAAAAACCTGATCCCATCCAGATTTTTCATGTAAGGGATGGAATGATTAGTCTTTTGCATCAATTTTCAACTTTATTCCTTTTTCCTGCGAAGCTAATAAAAGTACGAAGAAGACGAGGATTGGGGCTTTCATACGCACCAAGATTCCGAACAATCCGGATGTTAACCCAACGAAAAATCCTAATATGAGTACAAGAATTAAACTGTAAAGGAAAAGGTGATTTGAAAGGATGCGTTTAAACGATTTTTCGCGGTATAGTTTTAGTAAATACGTTAAAAAAAAATAGGAAATAATCAAGTTTTCCAATCCGTTCAATAGCATGAACGGGTTCCCCATTTCCCAAATGAATGGCCTGAATAGGGCGGTGCCAATAGCTGCTGGTGCAACCTTTAGCATACCACTGGAAGTAAATTCCACTTTGCCCAGATCATATTTCTTTCCCGTATATGTCAAATTGTTTTTAAAGTCACTTTGAGTAGTCTCAGCGTTTTCCAAGAGCGTTTGAACCCCTAATTCACCCATCGAATCAGAATTCATCAAATAGAAATTAATGGATGCTAGTGCTATAGCCAGACCGATAAAGCGTGTACAGAAAACCACAATTGCCCCTTTCGATTTATTGATCTGGAATACCACGACCATCATAAATGCCACGAGAATGGTCAAAAGTACGAATGATCGGGTAGGGAGAAGCAACCCAACAGCAAGAATTAATCCTATTATGGTACTGAATTTCCAGCGCGTTTCACGATGCAAGATTCCTATCAGCCCAACAGTGCCTGCTAAAATACCGATATAAACAACGGTGTCTTTCATGATGCAGGAACACCAGAATCCAACGGTAGGAATGAACAAACAGGCTATTGCCAAATCTCGGATGTTCAATTTGGTGTAATTGATTACAAACTGAAAAAACTTCCAAGATGCGATCGTAGAAAGTACGCCAAAAAATAAATTGAGCGTGAGGTAGCTTTTAAAGGAGAAAAAAGAAAATATGCTGCCTATTTTGGAAATAAACCAAGAGTTTGGGTCGTAGTAAATCCATACCGGAGGTCTTCCAACACCGTAACGCGAAAAATAGGAAGGCAAGTATCCCTGTTTCGGGGTACTGAACATTTCCGTGAGGTAATCACTCGGTGAATAATAGAAAAGATCTGTCAGCTTTACAGCTCCTTCCCAATACGCTGTAGTATCTCCTCCTCCGTAGTACAACAAGTATACGAGGGCAAAAGAAACTGACATGAGCATTTTCCAATAGAAATGTGGCAAGAAGTACTTGTAATGTTCCTTATGCTTGTTTTTGGCGTAAATCACATGCGCTACAAAGGCGATGATAAAAAACCATCCGACCAATGAAACCAATGAAGTTGCGTTAAAGTATGTGGCAATAAATGTTTCTGACATACTCAACGATGATGATAAGGTTCACCTTTTAAAATAGTCATCGCGCGGTACACCTGCTCAATGAAGAACAAACGGATCATTTGGTGCGAAAAAGTCATGGATGAGAGTGAAA
>CAYRVL010000066.1:0-15115 GCA_964427665.1 uncultured Fluviicola sp.
TACTTCTTCACTTGTTCTCGAAACATATACCTTTGAAACGTGAGTAAAAAAGCGGTTGTTATTGGATCAGGAATTGCCGGATTGGGTGCTGCATTGCGCTTGAGAGCAAAAGGATATGCGGTTGACGTCTACGAAAAGAACGCCTATCCCGGCGGGAAACTGACGGCTTTTAAATTGGGTGCATACCGTTTCGATGCGGGACCGTCCCTGTTTACCATGCCGCAATACGTGGAAGAACTGTTTGCGCTTTTTAATGAAAATCCAAGCGATCATTTTGAGTACATCAAACACCCTACAGCTTGTCATTATTTCTTTGAAGACGGCACTTTTTTACCGTTTTATGGTGATCAAGAGCGCTTGTTGAATTCCGTTAAGGACGTTTTGCACATCGACACCAAGCCACTGCAAACGCATTTAGAACTCAGTAAATACATCTACGAAAAAACACACAAAGTATTCCTAGAACAAAGTCTGCACGCATTCAAAAATTACATGTCGCTGGACATCATACGCTGTGTTGCGGCCATTCCTTGGTTGCATTTATTCGAACCTATGCATGCGGTAAATCACAAGAAATTGAACCATCCGAAATTGGTTCAGATCTTTGACCGCTATGCGACATACAACGGATCTAACCCGTACAAAGCACCGGGAATCCTGCACATCATTCCGCACTTGGAACATGGATTTGGAACATTTTTCCCAAAAAAAGGCATGCACGCGATCACGGAATCCTTGGTTGATCTGGCAAAAAGACACGGGGTGCGCTTTCACTTCGAACTAACAGCAACTGAGATCCTGCATGAAAAAGGCAAGGTTAACGGGGTTCAATTTCGATCTGCCGCGGGAAGTGTGGACAACGTAAGCGCCGACGTAGTTTTCTGCAACTCGGATGTAAAACCGGCCTACAAAAACTTATTACCTTCTCTAAAAGCTCCGGCGAAAACCATGGCTCAGGAGCCTAGTAGTTCTGCCATGATCTTTTATTGGGGAATTGGACGAGAATTTCCGGAGATCGACCTGCACAACATCTTTTTTTCAGAAGATTACCAAACCGAATTCGCGCATATATTTGATAAACAGACCGTATACGCCGATCCAACGGTGTACATTCACTGCTCGTCTAAAGTGGTGCGTGAAGATGCTCCAACTGGAAAAGAAGCGTGGTTCGTCATGGTAAATGTTCCGTCAAATTCCGGTCAGGACTGGGAGCAAATGAGACTAGAAATCCGAAAAAATGTACTCACAAAGTTGTCGCGCATGTTAAAAACGGATATCGAGTCCTTGATCGAAGAAGAAGATTATCTGGATCCGATCCGCATCGAGCAACGTACGAGTAGTTTTGCAGGCGCACTATATGGCGCGAGTTCCAATGATCGCATGGCTGCTTTCTTCCGTCATCCGAACGCTTCAAAAATCGAAGGCTTGTATTTTGTTGGAGGTAGTGTGCATCCCGGAGGCGGAATTCCACTGTGTTTGCTTTCTGCAAAGATCGCAACTGAACATCTTTCGAAAAGCTAATCAAAGTCAGTTTCTGGTCTGAAATACTTTAGTATATTCGTCGCGAATTTTAACCGATGAAACATCCACTATTGACCAAACTTCCGCGTGCGCAAAAGCGTCTGCTCTACCTTGTGCTCTTAGCCATCGTATTAATCGATCTCTTTTCCAAATGGCAACAAGGCGGATTCAACGGTCTCCTTTCCTTTAAATTAGAGATTGAGATCTTGCTGGTATATTTACTCATTTACTTCAATCCTCTCGGAATTAGACTGATCTTGAGTGCCATCATGATCTACCTGATCTACCACATTACCATGGATACCTTTTTGCATGTGCATGAGCCGCTGTCGCGTAAATTTGCCTTTCGCGCAATATCACCCACCGAAAATCGGATGTGGCTGTACCTGATCCACTTGGCGATCTATTCGGGTTTGTTGATAAGCACCTTATTACAAAAAGAAAAACAAAAGCGATGAAAAATCTACTTCTTCTTCTAACTGGACTCCTACTTTCCGGATTCTTATCGGCTGCAGACAATTTCGTGATCACGTGGAAATACATCCATGTTGTGAGTGGCTATGATCACGCAAACAAGATCAAGGTTTACATTGATGGCAATTTACAGGCAGAATCCACGGTATTCAAGCAAACCGAAAAAGGAAAATTAAGTTTATACGTAACACCCGGAAACCATCAAATTCGCGTGGTCAGTTTGGCGCAATACGAAGGTCAATGGGAAGAACACACCATTGCAAATAATTATAGCATCGACGCGTTGTATGAGAGTCAGCAAAATTTCAAAAAGAAGGGCAATACCTTAAACATTATTTGGGACATCGAGAATGTGGAAACGAAAATAGTTTGGGGCGGAAGTGGAAAAACACCGAAAGCCAGTAACAAAACGATTCCTGTTACCATTTCCTGGGAGTTCAAAGGGATAGAAAGCGGCTACGACCACGAATGTCGCATGGTAGTTTCTGTCAATGGTCAAGTAGTCCAGACTTCCGGGACGTCCTTGGAGTCTGCCGGTGGAAAAATGATCGTACTCTTACCGCAAGGTGATATTTCACTCAAGATCATGAACGAAGCATTATTTGAGGGGAATTGGGAGGAACACACGATAGCCAACAGTTATTCCGTGGACTGTTTTCTTATTGGCGATTTCACCATAAAAAAACAAAAAAGCGTCCACCTCCTATTTGATATTGATCAAGGAGAAACCATCGTTACCTGGAAATAATCAACAGGAGCCCAACACTCCTGTTTCGATTCAATCCAAAATAACTTCGTTGCGTGTGATATCTTCGAGTGTTTCGCGTTTACGAATGAGAAAACCTTTTCCGTTTCTGAACAACACTTCAGCTGGTCTGCACCGCGCATTGTAATTGTTACTCATGCTAAAGCCGTATGCGCCGGCATTGTAGATCGCCAGCACATCCCCCACTTTCGCTTCATTGATCGGTCGGTCGTATCCAAACGTATCGGTTTCACAGATGTAGCCAACGACGCTGTACAGTTTTTTCATGCCTTTCGGATTCGAAACGTTTTCAATGCGGTGGTATGCGTTGTAGAACATGGGACGGATCAAATGATTTTGGCCACTATTCACGCCTAGAAACACGCTGGAGGTTGTTTGCTTCACTACATTCACGCTGACGAGCAACACCCCGCTTTCACTCACCAAATACTTACCCGGCTCGAACCACAATTCCAATTCACGACCGTAGGCTTTGCAAAATTTCGCAAAAGACGCAGCTATCTTTGCACCGATCTCTTCAATAGGAGTCAGATAATCGCCTTCTTTATACGCCACTTTAAATCCGGAGCCGAAGTCCATGAAGTCCAGATCCGGAAAATGTGCTGCTGCTTCGTACAACAATTCTGCACCTTGCAGAAACACATCTGCGTCAACAATATCGCTACCGGTATGCATGTGTAATCCGGTTACCAAAATTCCGTAATGGTCCACAATGCGCTTGATGTGTCGCACCTGATGAATGGAGATCCCAAACTTGGAGTCGATATGTCCCACCGAAATATGCGCATGTCCACCAGCCATAATATGCGGATTCAAGCGCACACACACCGGAACAACGCTGCCGTATTTGGCGCCGAATTGCTCCAGAATACTCAAGTTATCGATATTGATCATCACACCCAAGGCAATCGCTTCCTCCATTTCCTGAAAAGAAACTCCATTGGGTGTGTACATGATTGCTGCGGGTTCAAATCCTGCTTTCAAGCCTAACTGAACCTCTTCAATACTTACGGCATCCAATCCGGCGCCCAACTTATTGAACAAACGTAAGATATTCGTATTGCTCAATGCTTTCATGGCGTAGTGCAACTTCACATCCTGTTTCCCGAAAGCCTTTTTCAAGCGATCGTATTGCGCGATGATCTTTGACTCGTCGTACACATATAAAGGAGTTCCGAACTCCTGTGCCAGACCTTGCAGTTGTGTTGCGTTCATAGAATTGAATTTGGAGGCGCAAAATTAGTAGGTTTATTTTTATTTCACAAATATTTTATTTTAACACATTTTGTTAATTTATTAACTGTACGGATTATCGCAACAGGGACATGCGATGTACGAAAAAGCGAGTCAAAAAAACAACGAGCACCCACTAAGTTTGTCTCATACAAAAACTAAAAACCATGAAAAAGCTCATTCAAAACTCCTTCGAAATCTTGTTGTACATCGCAGCCGTTGTTGCCGTATTTTACTCGTGTAAGTGGATTGTCGAAAACCTGGAATCTACGATGTCCATTGCGAAAGGCAAATTGCAATAAGTAGCCAGCGACTACTTGTTCAGCAGACAAATACAACAGCTGTTTATCAAACCGTTAACACGCAAAACGGTTGATATTACTAGGTGAATGTGACGTAGTATAATCAATACGAATTCACCTTTGGTACGGGAGGCGCCGCTTCTGCCATGGATTCGCAATTGACTTTGCTCGACAACACCGGTGTTACGGAGATCGTGTACGCTGATGACGTGTGTGGAACCAATGCCTCCATCACCTGGACAGCGACGTTGACAGGAACGGTACGTATTCTTGTCTCACGGTTCAACTGTAATCACGATCTGACGAGTAACGTAACTCTTGCATACCGCATGACAATGGTTGATCAAGATGGGAACATCAAACATACGGAATTGATCGCTGCCAAAACTTGCAGACCAGTAACAGAATCACTCATGAAAACCTATGCCGTGCAAGATGGACAGGTCATCGTTCATTTGAATCAGGAAAACTGTGCGTATCGTTTATGGGATGTTTCCGGAAAATTGATTTCGGAAAAACAAGACATTTCCGGAAATGAAGCACACTTGCAAGCTCCGGCAGAGGGCATGTACATCTTACACTTATCGGATAAGAACGGTTCGGAAGAAACACATCGTATTTACATCCATTAAACCGAACTAATTAGAAAAACGCATTTAGTGTGAGGCACGTTCAATGAACGTACATTCCATGATTAAATGTTTACGTTGTTCGGTGGATTCTTTCAAGCGATCCATCAGGCGAGCAACCGTCTCGATACCAATTTGTTTGATCGGTTGACGCAAAGCGGTAATTGGCGGCGCGAAGTACGCGAACGCATCGCTGTCGTCGAACGAGATCACACGTGCTTGATCCGGAATAGAAATGCCCATTGCATTCAAAGCTCCAACCGTAGACAATGCCACGCGATTATTTAAGGAAACAAACGAATCTACACCAGCTTTCAGCATATCTCCGACCACTTTTTGCGCGTCTTGCTGATTGTCAGAAATGGCTGCTGTTTCTACCGGAATTCCTTGTTCTTTGCAAGCTTTTTCCAAGCCTTCAATACGCAAGCGAATGGTCATGACGTCGGAAAGCACCGGATGAATGACCCCTAATTTCTTTGGTTTTTGGGTAAACAAATCCACCAAGCGATGTGCCTCTTCTGCATTGTCAATCCCGACGAAATCGGCAAACTCATCCCCAATACGATCCACCCAAACAACCGGGATCGGCGTTTCATCCAAAACGGGCTTCAATTCCGGAATACCGTTACACGGTGCGATGATCAAGGCATCAACAGAACGCAAGATCAGGTCGCGCATCAATTTGATCTCCATTCCCGGATCGTCGTTCGTAGAAACGATGAACAAGCTGTACCCTTTTTCGTAGAGCGATTCCTGAATGGCCTTACTGAGTTCTGAATAGAACGGATTCGAAATATCGGCCAACACCAAACCGATCGTCTGCGTTTTTCCTTCGCGCAAGCCTTTCGCGAAAAAATTAGGCACGTAGTTTAATTCCTTCGCTTTATCGAGGATCAACTTTTGTGTTTTCTGACTGATATTGAACTGTTTTCCTTTTCCGTTCAAAACAAAAGAAACGGTAGATTTGGAAATATTCAAACTTTCGGCGATGTCTGCAAGTGAGGTGCGTTTAGCCTTCATAGCATGTAATTTGTAGTAGTTTTATCAATTTCTGTTGTCAATTCCCCAAAGCATTTTCTTGCGAATGGTATTCAGGAAGTTGGTATCTTCCAATTGGATCACATTGATCATGTAATCCGCTTTATGAATGATGATCTCTTCTTTCTGGCGTATGCTTTTCGATAATCCATCCAGCGTGATCAAGTAATTTCTTTCTCGTCCTTCCAAACTCAATTTGATAGGAAGGTCATCCGGCACAACGATTGGTCGCACATTCAAATTATGCGGTGCAATGGGAGTAATGATGTGTACCTGACACCCAGGTGTAATGATCGGTCCGCCACAACTCAAGTTATACGCCGTTGATCCGGTTGGTGTCGCAACGATCAACCCATCAGCCCAATAGGAATTCAGGAAAGTTTCACCCAATGATGCGTGTACAGTGATCATGGAAGCCGTATCCTTTTTGGTCAAAACCACTTCGTTCATCGCAAAATTGTCTTTTCCAAACAATTCGCGTTCGGTATCCACACGCAACAAGCTCCGTTTCTGGTACACATAGCGTCGGTCGCGCACCATTTCCATTGCCTCTTCGAAAACCACATCGCTGATATTCGCCAAGAATCCCAAGCGACCGGTGTTGATTCCTAAAATAGGTACAGATGAATTGCGGATGTAGCTAACCGTTTTGAGGAAAGTTCCATCACCACCGATACTAAAAGCCAGATCGATCCCCTGGTGAAAATCCAAATGCGCCGTAAAGATCTCGCAGGATTCTCCAAGTCCGGCCTTCTTCACCAATTGATCTCTCAGTTCTTTTTCCAGAACTACTTCCCAACCAAAGCGTTTTGCGGTGGCTAAAAAGCGTTCGAACACCGGGATGGTCGATTTATTAATTTTCCTACTGTAAACGGCAACGCGCATCTTACATATTTAAATAATTCATCAAAGCATCGTATCTGAACTGCACATCGTCTTGGTCCGTGGATCGTTGGAAACTCGACTTTACCGTAATATCGTAGCGCTCAAATGAACGAATGATCCGTGAAAGTTCGATCTCCGAGATCTTCAACGTCACTTCGATCTTCGTGGAATCCTGTGACGACATGATGTAGGACGACAAAATCTTGGCATTCTCGCTTTCAACGATCTGCGCGATCTTCGCCAACGAATAATCGATGCGATTCATTTCCAATACGATGATACCTCCAACCTCTTTGATGCTGGCTGTATGGGCGATCACGTTCATCAGTTGATGTACGCTTGTGCATCCTACATATTTTTCCGTCGTGTCTAAAACCGGTAGCACCGATATGCGGTGTTCCGACATTTTTGAAAGCACTTCATAGATATGCGCAGATTCAAAGACATAGGGACGCGGCAGGTGGTCGAACAACACGTCCAAGGGCAACTCCAAATCCTTTTTATCCAAAATATCGGACTCAGATACCAAGCCCACAAAATTTCCATTTTTCAAAACCGGCAAATGGGAAACCTTGAATTCTTCCATCCAGTTAAGTGCTTTCTCACCTGAATCTGTGTGAATTAACGGAGGAATTTCGTCTGTTATAACTTCTTTTGCTGTCATGATATGCACCAAGGTAGGTATTTCTTCACAAATGACGCGACCATTATCGCATCTTTTTCACTTTTACGATCAACCATTTACAAGAAATTGACCAAAAGATCGCGCAAAGAAAAACGGTACAAAACTACGGGATTTTCGCGTGAAATGCTCGCTGTTTACTTTGTATATTTGTCGAAATACTTTGCATGACCAAATTAAGCGTTAACATCAATAAAATTGCCACCATCCGAAATGCACGCGGCGGCAACACTCCGAATGTCGTTCAAGTTGCAATCGATTGCGAACGTTTTGGCGCAGATGGCATTACTGTTCACCCAAGACCGGATGAGCGACACATTACCGGAAAAGATATCGCTGATCTGTCAAAAGTAGTGACCACAGAATTCAACATTGAAGGATATCCGGATGAACGCTACCTGGAAATGATCCGCACCTACAAGCCCGCACAGGCAACACTGGTTCCGGATCCACCGCATGTACTAACCAGTAACGCCGGTTGGGATACGATCGCCAATCAAGCCTTGTTGACAGATCTGGTTGCTGCATTCAAAAGCATGGGAGTGCGCAGTTCTATCTTTATCGGAACCGACCTCAAGATGATCGAACATGCAGCGAAAACGGGAGTGGATCGCATCGAACTCTACACCGGGCCGTATGCAGAAGATTTTTCAGTAAATCCGGAAAAAGCCATCAAACCTTTTGCAGAAGCAGCGAAACTGGCGCATGAATTGGGACTGGGGATCAACGCTGGTCACGACTTGAGTTTGGAAAACCTGCGTTTCTTTAAATTGCACATCCCACACCTCGCCGAAGTTTCCATTGGACATGCCTTGATCTCGGATGCTTTGTATCTCGGATTGGAAAATACCGTGCGCCAATACAAATACCTGTTGCGCGAGGCTGATGAATCTCCTTACGAACAATAAGTCTTCAAAAAAATGGACATAAAAAAAGCGGGAAGCAAACACTTCCCGCTTTTTTATTGGTTGGTTACATACGATTAAACGGCGTGTTCAACCGAAGTATCATCGTCTCCCTCTAAACGGATCTCGTCCTTTTTCGGGAAGAATTTATCGCGGATGCGGTCGACCGTGTAGTACAAGATCGGCACCACAATGATGGTCAGGAACATCGAACTGGTCAAACCACCGATCAATACCCAGGCCAAGCCGTTCTTCCATTCTGCTCCGGAACCTGTTGCAGTCGCGATCGGAATCATACCAACGATCATCGCGATGGTAGTCATCAAGATCGGACGCATACGTTCACGAACTGCTTCCAACAAGGCATTGTAAGTCGATTTTCCATCTGCTTTCAAATGGTTCGCAAAGTCGACGATCAAGATCGCATTCTTGGCCACCAATCCGAGCAACATCAAGACCCCGAGCATGGTAAAGATCCCGATGTTCATCGATGCCAAATTCAAGGCAAGGAAGGCACCCGGCAAGGCTACCAAAATCGAGAAGATCACGACGAACGGATAGATGAAGTTATCGTACAAGGCAACCATGATCAGGTAAACCAAAATCACTCCGATCAACATCGCTGTTCCCAAGGCACCCATCGATTCATTCTGGCGTTTGATCTCACCACCCCAGTACAAACGCACGTTTTCGTTCAGTGGTTTTGCTTTAAGGTATTTGTTGATCGAATCAGCCACGTTACCCGGTGCTGTTCCGTTCACGTAACAACGCAAGGTGGTATTGTTCACACGGTTTTTACGCTCCAAGGATCCGTACCCGTTCTCCACATACACATTTGCAAACTCTTTCAATTCAACCTGGCGTCCATCGTTTGACATGAAGGACATCGAACGGATATCATTCAAGTTTTGACGATCGAACTTATCCAGGATCACATTGATCTTGTATTCTGTTCCCGCCTCGTCGTATTTGGCATCGTCATTTCCAGTCAAGGCATATTGCAATTGCTGTCCAACTGAAGCGATCGGCAAGCCCAATTGCCCCATCTTTTCCCGATTCAAGTCTACGCGGACTTCCGGATTCACCTCGTCGGTAGAAATGGTAGGATCTTTCGCTCCCGGAACGGTCAGGATGTATTGCTTCAAGCGACGAGCTTCACTCATCAACAACTCACTATCCGTTGAAGAAAGGAACATTTCGATCGGTGCTTCTTCGGATTCCACCATTCCCACGTTAATGGCTTTTACCTCAATTCCCGGGAATTTTTGCTGGATCTTCGCACGGATCTCTTCCATGTATTTTTCGGTAGGAAAACGCTTTTGCACATCCTTTTTCATTTGTACCGTGATCTCCGATTTGTTTTCTGCCCCAAAAGCAGCAGCACCCATTCCGGCACTAGGTCCACCCACGTTCGAGAATACCATGTCGACAACATCTTTCTGTGCCAAAAGCAATTGTTCGATCTTCAATGTCGTGGTATTGTTTTCCTCAAAAGTCGCACTGCGTTCGTATTTCAGCTTCAGCATGAACTTTCCTTGGTCACCTTCGGCTACGAACTCCTGCCCTACAATTCCTAGTCCCATGGACATCATACCGGATAAGAACAAGGCCAACACGATTGGAACAGAATATTTCTTATTGCGCAAACTCCACCCTACCAAGCTCACATAAGCTTCGGTAAATTTCGTGACACGACGCTCGAACCAAGCCAGAGGAACGTGGAACCAATTCTTTTTCGGATCCAGGTGTGTTTCTTTGGCGAAGCGCGAAGCCAACCATGGTGTCAAAGTAAAACAGACGAACAAGGACATCAAGGTAGAGATTACAACGACGATCGAGAATTGCGTCAAGATATTCGCGATGATCCCGTCGATGAACACAACTGGTGAGAAAACCACCACGTCCACCAAAGTGATCGCCAGGGCGGTAAAACCGATTTCATTTCGTCCATCCAAGGCTGCTTTGCGTCTCCCTTTCCCCATTTGCAAGTGGCGGTAGATGTTTTCGAGTACCACGATCGAGTCATCCACGAGGATTCCGATCACAAGCGACATCGCCAACAAGGTCATCAAGTTCAAGGTGTATCCCAATAAGTACATCGCAATGAACGTCGAGATCAAGGAAGCAGGAATGGCGATCAATACGATCACGGCATTTCTCAAACTGTGTAAGAACAATAGCATCACCGCAGCCACCAAGAGGATCGCGATCTCCAAATCGTGCAATACTGCATCAACCGCCTGAATGGTTGGTCGCGAAGTATCGGTAGCTACTGTAAATTTCAAGCCTTGTTCTTTGTATTTTTCCTCCAATTGCTTGAAGCGGGCCTGACTCAACTTAGAAACCTCTACCGCATTGGCATCCGATTGTTTCATGATACGCAAACCGATCCCGTTCTTCCCGTTGAATCGGGAAACGGTCAATTGGTCCGCAGAACCGTCATACACATCTGCCACATCGCGCAATTTCACTTCTGATCCGCCTTGATTGGTAATGATCAGATCACGCAAGGTTTCTACAGAGGTCATTTTACCGGCCAAACGCACCGTTAGCTGTTCTTCGTCATCTTTCACTTTTCCGGTTGGAAACTCGATGTTCGATGCGGAGATCATTTGGTTCACCTGCGCCAGAGTTAATCCGTACAGACGCAATTTTTCTTTATCAATGTTGACGCGGATCTCGCGTTTCTCTCCTCCTAAAACAGTGATACTTCCCACGCCTTTCACCTGCTTCATTTGCGGCAAAAGTTCGTCGTCCATCAATTTCATGAAGTCTTTCTCGCGCATGTTATCCGCCACAGCACTCACCTGAAGTACCGGTGCAGCATTCGGGTCGATCTTAGAAATGATCGGATCGTCTGCATCTTCCGGCAAGCGCGATTTGATCTGATTGATCTTGCGCTGGGCATTTTCGAGTGCTGTCTCAATATCGGCAGAGGCATTGAATTCAAGCACTACCAAGGAAGCATTGTCGAGTGAGAAAGAAGTTACTTCTGAGATATCTTCGAGCGAACTCAACTCATCTTCAACCAGTTTAGAAACCTGTGATTCAACCGTTGCCGGAGAGGCACCCGGGTACACAGTTTGTACCGTCAACAAGCGCGGCGCAAAGTCTGGAAGCAATTCGTAGCTGAGCTGATTGTAACTCAGCATTCCCCCACCAATCAAAATCGTGAAGATCACGATAATGAAGGAGGGACGCTTAATGGATAATTCCGTTAATGTCATGATCCCTTACTTTTTAACTGTTACGTTCACGTTATCTTGCAAATTCACCTGACCTTTCACAACGATCTGGTCGCTTTTCCCTACTCCACTGATCACTTCTACGAAATCACCATCTGACGTCCCAGCAGTGAAAGAAATCAATTTTGCTTTTCCATTGCGTACCACATACACGCGTGGCGCTTTAGAGGAGCCGATCAAGGCTTTTCGCGGAATCGCCAAACGATTCACACTTTGTGTATTC
Source organism: uncultured Fluviicola sp. (assembly GCA_964427665.1). Lineage (GTDB taxonomy): Bacteria > Bacteroidota > Bacteroidia > Flavobacteriales_D > Crocinitomicaceae > Fluviicola. Next base: position 11,904 of record CAYRVL010000066.1, read on the forward strand.
GTCAAGCGGACACTTCCGTACATTCCGGCTAACAATTCACGGTTTCTGTTTACTACCGTAATTTGAACTTTGAAATTGTGTGAACGGTCGGCAACTACAGAAATATTGCTCACAACACCTTCGTATGACTTATCACCGTACACATCTGCATTCACAGAAACACGCTGTCCTTTTTTGAATTTCAATACATCGCGCTCCGGCACTGATACCGTCAATTTCAACTGACTGATATCGGTAATCTCCACCACAGAAGTTCCTACGCCTACCACAGAACCCAAATCAACCATTTTCTTCGTTACTACTCCCGAGAATGGTGCTTTTACCGTCGTATTGCGCAATTGCTTTTGGATCTGCTTCTTTTGCAATTCCGTAGAGCGCAAGCCCAATTTCGTTTTTTCTACCGTTACTCCGGCAACCGCATTATCTTTTGATAAGTTATCGTAACGTTTGTCGTCATTCCGCTGACCTTCCAAGGAAACGTCTACGGACTCCAATTGCAGTTGAAGTAATTCATCATCGATCTTAGCCAAAACCTGACCTTGAGTGACCATATCTCCTTCTTCCACCATCAATTTGATGATTTTTCCATTGCCATCAGAACCCACTACAGTTTGATGCGCCGGTTCAAAAGTCCCCAGGAAATTCAGGGCTTGATCGAAGGTATGCATTTCCGGTGTTGCTGTTTCTACCAAAATGGCAGTCTCCGGATCAAACACATAGATCTTCTCTTTTACTTTTTCTTTGTTCGAAAGTAATTTCATGACAGTAAGTCCGATGATTACGACACCTACCAAAACTCCAATGATTACACGCTTGTTCATGTTCTTTTATATTTCGCGTTTGCTTATTTAATTGATCCGATTGATTTCAAGTAGTCCAGTTCCGCCTGACGCAATTGCACGTAAGAGGCTACTACATTCGTTTGTGCTTGCTGCAAGTTGTTGTCCGCAGTGATCAAGTCATTTGAGCTCACTGTTCCCTGTTTGTATTGCGCTTCTGTTTGTTCGTACACGCGCTGAGAAAGCATCAACTGTTCTTTGGAAATCGCCAAAGCGCTTGCTTGAATTTCTACCTGACGTTTAGCGTTGGCTGTTTGCAACTCCAATTGCTGCTCCAACAATTCTTGCTGATTTTCGAGCTTCGTGCGGTTAATGGCATTCACCTTTTGTTTGTTGTGTTTTTCCAATCCGTCAAACAAGGTCCAATCCAAGCGCAAGCCAATGAAAGCCGACTCGATTCCGGTGCGTACATCTGCATCCGGTTTCATGTTGTAGGTATAATTGTAGGCGCCATACAAGGAAAGACTTGGCAAGTAACTCATGTTCGTTCCCTTGCGTTCCTCAATATTCAATTCGTATTGTGCATCCAACAATTCCAATTCTGGTCGGCTAATGTTTTCTTTGTCAACCAACACGGATTTCTCCACCAACTCGTCCGAGGCCAATTGGAAAGCGGCATCATCCGGCATACCGATGAGAATCCGCAACAAGGCTTCCAATTGCAATTTCGTCGCACTTAGTGTTTGTTGCGAGTTTTGCAGACTCAACTTGCTGATGCGTAATTTATCCACCTCTGTCGGGATCACCAATCCTTCGCGTTGCATGGCTTCCATGTTGGCGATCAATTTTTCCATGCTGATCAAGTTTCCATTTACGAACGAAAGTTGCTTACCGATGGCTTGCAAATTGAAAAACGTACTTGCCACCTGATGCTTCACATCGCGTTCTGCGATCTTTTCCTGGATTTCGATCACTTTCTGATTGATCTTCAAGGCATTGATCCCGTAATTTACCTGCGGATTGTACAAGACCTGTGTCAACTGAACAGTGTTACTCAAGTTGTATGGCACCCCAAATTGAACGGTCGCATAAGATCCCGGAGGTCCACCAAAAATTTCCGCCGGCAAGAGCTGACCGGGAATGATGGCGTTGTACTTGTAATCGCCTGTAGCCGTGATCTTCGGCAAGCGCGCCGACATGTAGGCGTTGATCTGTTGCTTGTTGGCCGACACATCCAAACGTGCATTTCGAATCGTCAGGTTTGCTGTGTCCGCCATACGCAAACAGGTTTCCAGGTCCAGGGTTTGCGCTGAAACAGCTAGTGAGGCTGTGGCAAACAAGAAACCGAGCAATTGTTTTTTCATGCTATTATGACCAGTTTAAATTATTGTTTAACTATTTATTATTTGCGTTCGAAAATGTAAGAGATCAACATTTCGACCACGTATTGTTTATGCAATTTCAATTGTTGTTCGTACGTCGAATCGTCCAAACGATGTAATTCCTGCATGAGCGGTTTCGCCATGAAGGGATAATGACAATTCGACATGATCAGAATGGTGAGACTTACCAAATTGATCGGTCGCATTTCTCCACGTTCTTGCGCTTCGAGACTTTGAGCAAAAATTCCGGTAGCTGCCACTTTATCCATCATGTGATGCTTATCGATCGGGCAATCATGCTGACGCGTTATCTCGTTGATAATGAAACCAGGAACATCCGGATGTGCCATGAGAAAATCATATTCCCGTTCGATAAAAATGCGGATCTTTTCTTGCAAGGGCATTTCCGTTGAAAACACCTGGATCATCCCCTCTAAAAAATCTTGCATCACTGCATCAAACACCAATTCGAACAACTTGTTCTTGGATCGGAAATAATAATTCACCAAAGCCACATTCATGCCGGCCTCCTTAGCTATTTCGCGCGACGAACAACCCGAAAAACCTTTGGAAACGAACACGCGTTTCGCAGCAGCTTTGATCTTGTCTTCCGTTGACTGTTCTTTGGACATATTTTGACTTTTCGGGCACAAATGTAAACATCAATTTTAAACGCGCGTTTAAAACGGTTTGTGAATTTGTTAAATTGTCAAAAAAAAATCGGCAAAAGCCGATTTAAATAAACAAATAGTTTCCGGAATCACGGCTCATCGCCATCGTCAATAAACGTATTAGATCGTTGATTTCCAAAGTAATAAGTCATCCCAAAACCGATCACCAAACTTTGCGCACCTACTTCGTACTCTTCCATGGTGTAGCCTCCATTCGTGTTTAAACCAAGGTGATCAGGCATCAAATGAAAGCCCATAAAGTTGTAGCCCAGGGTCCAGCGGTAAGAAACGGCTTCATCGGCCGCAATGATAAATGTGAATGCCGGTTCGATGAAGGCAGCCACCAATTTCTTTTTATTTTCCAACAATCCGGTTTGAAA
>CAYRVL010000067.1:0-15111 GCA_964427665.1 uncultured Fluviicola sp.
AATTGAAAAGGGTGAATTTGGGATTAATAGGTGAGACTCTTTTCAATTTATAATTTTCAATTATCCATTAACATGCTATGAGTAACGACAAAAAAAGCGGAGACCCAATTGGGTTCGCCATTCAAGAATACAGCAAGAAACGCAAACCGGAGGACATTATAGTAACTTCCGACATCTGTGAGGATGATATCATTCCGGTGGAAGTACTATTCCGCAGTTTTGAAGAAATGCCCGATATCGAAAAAGAAGCCTTGGCGCTTTGTAAAGGGAAAGTACTTGATGTGGGTGCCGGTGCCGGAGTTCACGCGCTGCACTTACAGGATCTGGGAATGGACGTTACGTGTATCGATGTTTCTCCTGGAGCCGTTGATTTCATGAGGGCAAACGGATTGAAAGCGGAACGCATCAACTTCTTTTCGCTAAAAGATAAAAAATACGATACGATCCTCTTGTTGATGAACGGGATTGGAATTGCCGGCAAATTATCGAATTTACAACGTACACTTGAACACGCAAAGTCACTATTGAACAAAGGCGGTAAGATCTTGTGCGATTCATCGGATATCAAATATTTGTACGAAGATGAAGATGGTTCCTTGTGGATCGACCTGAATTCCGAATACTACGGGAATTTCCGCTTTCAAATGCAATACAAAAAGGAGAAAGGTCCTTGGTTCGACTGGTTGTATGTAGACTTTGACAACTTGTTCCAAACCGCGAAAAAAGCGGGCTTGAAAGCACGTCGCGTGACCGAGATCGATGATCATTATTTGGCTGAATTAACTTTGGAAGAAGCATGAAAAGCATCCTGATCCTCCTCTACTGTTTGCTGGGATTTGTTTCAATTTCCCAAGAGAACTCCTTGCTTTATAAAGTAAGCGGCGAGAATGGAAAAGTGGCTTACATCTACGGAACCATGCACATGTTGCCGGATTCCTTATTCTACTTCCCTCCGAAATTGGAAAAGATCTTGTCCAAATCTTCGGAATTGGTGTTGGAAATCGATAACATTTCCGATCGTTCGAAGGCAGAATCCTTGTTGACCTTGAAAGAAGGTTCGTGCTTTGATCTATTCACACCGGTGCAAAAAGACAGCGTTATCCAATGGGGATCAACCTTGTTGCGCATGAAGCCGGAAGCCTTCGAAAAAGGATTTACCAGTAAAAAGCCCTTTACCTTGATGCAATTGAGTATGCAAGGAATGATGAACGGCCCGGTTAAATTCATGGAACTAGAACTCATGGGTCGCGCCGCGAATTACAAATTGCCAATTTCCGGTTTGGAAACCATGGAATTTCAGATCAGCGTATTTGACAACCTACCGGATTCTGTCATGAATGTGATGATCATGGATTTGATCCGTCATCCGGAAAGCAACAAAGCAACCTATGCAGAAATGTATGCCATGTACCAGCAGCAGAATGTGGAGGCCTTAGCGAAATTGGTTGAAAGTTCAGATGAAATGGCAGGATCTACAGATGTGTTGTTAACGCAGCGCAATAAGAATTGGATTCCCGGAATTGAACAAAAGATGTCAAAGAACGGTTGTTTTGTAGCGGTTGGCGCCGGACATTTAGGTGGCGCGCAAGGTATTTTGCAATTATTGAGAGACAAAGGGTATAAAGTAACTCCCATTCGTTATTGATCATGAAGCACATTCTTTTTTACAGCGTGTTGATCTTGTCGTTGACAGCATGTAAAACCTATTCCGACGACGAGAAAACGAATTTCAACCAAGACGTTTTGAAGATCGCCAAAAAGAAAGACCCGAAGGTTCGTCAATCTTCCTCTGGACTTTGTGTGATCCAGCTTGAGTCGGGAACGGGTGAAGAAGTCATCCAGCGCGGCAGTAAATTGAAGATCGCTTACAAAGGAACCTTGAAAAATGGAAAAGTGTTCGATCAAACCGAACCGGACATTCCCTTTGAAGCAAATTTAACCGGATTGATCGGCGGTTTTCAAGAAGGTTTATTGGGTCAGAAAAAAGGAGCTAAATTGATCTTGGTTGTTCCACCCCACTTGGGATACGGCGCTGAAAAAACTGGAGAAATTCCAGCCAATTCGATCTTGATCTTTGAATTAGAAGTAGTTGATTTCATCTAATTCGCAGATTCAAAAAATTGCATTCACTTTTTCAATTTAATTTCTGGAAAGGGTGTGCTATTCAAAAAGAAACACCTATTTTTGGGTGCATTAAAAAAGAAACAAAATTCTCAAAACATGAGCGTTCTAGTAAATAAAGACTCGAAAGTAATTGTTCAAGGTTTCACGGGGAGTGAAGGAACTTTCCACGCCGGACAAATGATTGAATATGGAACAAACGTTGTAGGTGGTGTTACACCTGGAAAAGGAGGTTCAACACACTTGGATCGTCCTGTATTCAATACAGTTGCTGATGCAGTTGCAAAAACTGGAGCTGATGTTTCCATTATTTTCGTTCCACCTGCATTTGCTGCAGACGCGATCATGGAAGCTGCGAACGCTGGTATCAAAGTGATCGTTTGTATCACGGAAGGTATTCCAGTGAACGACATGGTGAAAGCGAAAGAATACATCAAAGGATTTGATTGCCGTTTGATCGGACCAAACTGTCCGGGAGTTATTACTGCTGGTGAAGCGAAAGTTGGTATCATGCCAGGGTTCGTTTTCAAGAAAGGTAAGATCGGTATCGTATCTAAATCTGGTACTTTGACATACGAAGCAGCTGACCAAGTAGCGAAAGCTGGATTGGGAATCACAACTGCAATTGGTATCGGTGGTGACCCGATCATCGGAACAACTACACGTGAGGCGGTTGAATTGTTGATGAACGATCCTGAAACAGAAGGAATCGTTATGATCGGTGAGATCGGTGGTTCATTGGAGGCTATTGCTGCGCGTTGGATCAAAGAGAACGGAACAAAACCAGTTGTAGGATTCATCGCAGGTGAAACTGCTCCAAAAGGACGTACAATGGGTCACGCTGGTGCGATCGTTGGTGGAGATGACGATACCGCAGAGGCTAAAAAACGCATCATGCGCGAGTGTGGAATTCACGTAGTTGATTCTCCTGCTCACATCGGTTCAAAAATGGCAGAAGTATTAGGCGTTACAGCTTAATTCGAAATATTTTCAGGAATCCCGGTCGTTTTGATCGGGATTTTTTTTGTTTTCCATTTTTCACGAGGTAAAATTGCCTTTTTACCTCGTCGGATCGTGACAAAAAATAGCGACAACCTAACCGATTTTCGATCAATCCGAGTAAATTCCATCGTTTCCAGCGTGATGACTGATCAATCTGAATGAAATTATGCGTAATGATTTCAGATCAAATTTTGATTAGGATTCCAATTTTTAAACAGGTAAAAAGGCAATTTTACCTCGTTTAGTTTTACAATGAAATCAGCTGCATTCCAATTAAACTTGAGAACAAAAAAGTCTCTCTATGACAATCGACACATACAAATCCCAAACAAATTTCAAGTAGGATTCCAATTCTTGAACAGGTAAAAAGGCAATTTTACCTCGTTTCATCGCGCCAAAAAACTCCTCCTTTCTCACCTCTCCCCCTTACCCACCACATCAACCACACACTTTCATGTAACCCGATACACAACTAATCCGTATTTTTGAACTATGTCTGAAAATAATTCCATGATCTATCCCGTAATGGAACATTTCTATACCTTACAAGGTGAAGGGAAATTTACCGGTACTGCCGCATATTTCATTCGTTTGGGTGGATGCGACGTGGGCTGTGTTTGGTGTGATGTTAAAGAATCCTGGAATGCCGACGTACACACAAAAATGTCTGTCTCCGAAATCCTTGAAAAGATCGCTGCATTTCCAGTGCAACACATCGTCATCACCGGTGGAGAGCCCGCTATGTACGATCTGACTCCTCTCGTGGATGCCTTACATGAAAACGGATACTATGTGGCTATCGAAACTTCTGGTGCGCACCAGTTGACCGGAAATGTAGATTGGTATACCTTTTCACCAAAAAAATTCAAAGCGCCGGTAGACGAAGCATACATCCGTGCCAGTGAACTCAAGGTTGTCATCTATCACAAAAGCGATTTTGATTGGGCGCGTGAACACGCACAAAAAGTAAGTCCGGATTGTTTGCTGTACATACAGCCCGAATGGTCAAAACAGGAACGATTATTGCCTGAGATCATCGAATTTGTAAAAATGAACCCAAATTGGCGTTTATCGTTACAGACGCATAAATATTTAAATATCCCGTAACTATGAAAAAGTGGTTGTTTACGCTTATCGTTGTTTTTCAATTCATTGGATGTACAACAGCTCAATATACCTATTCTTCCAAAGATAAAAAAGCAGTTGAATTGCTAAAAAAAGGACAAGAAACCGCACGAACAAGTTACGGTGAGGCAACTCAATACGCCTTGAAAGCAATCGGACGTGATCCAAACTTCTGGGAAGCTCACTTATTTGCAGGTGAAATGTTCGAATACCAAAAAAAGAACAAGGAAGCCATCTTCCATTACCGCGAGGCACTTCGCATCAATCCAACTCACAGTCCGTCTGGTGCAACATTTTTCTATCTCGGTGCCTTGGAGTATGCCTCGAATGATTTCGAAAATGCCAAAAAAGACCTGAACAAATACATCACCTTTAAAAATGCGGACCCGAAACAGATTCAGGCAGCAAAGGAAATCCTGGAAGCTTGCGACAAAGCGATTGAAGCATTGAATAATCCGGAAAAATTTGAACCGATCAATTTGGGTCCGGGTGTAAACACAGCAGATCCCGAATATTTCCCAACCATCACTGTTGATGGAAAAACCTTGCTTTTCACACGTCGTATTCACGACGACAAAGTCCCTGGCCCAATGAAAGAGCAAGAGGATTTCTACGTGTCGAATTTAACGCAGTACAATGCCTGGGGAACTGCAGTTGCGATGCCCGAAAACATCAATACGATCAGAAATGAAGGCGCGCCAACTATTGCAGCAGATGGTAGAAGTTTGATCTTCGTTGCCTGTGCCATGGGAGATGTACAAGACTATGGTCCCGGACGCGAAGGTGCCGGAAGTTGTGATATGTTCGTAACGAAACGAATGGGGAACAATTGGACGAATCCTACCAATCTTGCCGGTAAGATCAACACAATAAGTTGGGAGTCACAACCAAGTTTATCAGCTGATGGCCGCACATTGTACTTCATTCGTCGCGTAAGTGGTCGTGGAATGGAGGCTGATGCAGATATCTTCGTTTCTAAATTACAAGATGATGGTACGTGGGGACCAGCGACACGCCTTCCTAATACGATCAATACACCTTATCCGGAAGAATCTGTATTAATTCACCCGGATGGAAAAACATTGTATTTTGCCTCGCGCGGACACAAAGGATTTGGTGGTTTGGATTTGTACGTTTCTCGCATGGACGCGGCCGGAAATTGGGGACCAGCGGAAAACTTGGGTTATCCCATCAATACCGCTGCAGACGAAAATTCCTTATTGGTTAGTGCTGATGGCGAGATTGCCTTCTTCGCCTCTGATCGTCCCGGAGGATTTGGAAAATTAGACATCTACTATTTCGTCATGCCGGAACGCATTCGTCCTACAAAAACCTTGTATTTCGATGGCTTAGTGTATGATGTAACTACACCAAATAAAAAACCGATTCCCGGAAAATTTGCGTTGATCGATATTAAAACAGGAAAAGAGATCATGCATTCCGAGGCGGATCCACTGACGGGTGCTTTCACCGTTTCGCTTCCTATCAATTGCGAATATGTACTCAACGTTTCCTATCCCGGATATAATTTCTTCTCTCAGAATTTCAACATGACAGTGCCGGATAACCAAGAGGTCGTTCACATGGATGTCCCAATGGTACCAATCTCATCTGCGGGAATTCCAGTAGCACTTAAAAATGTATTTTTTGATTTGAACAAGGCAAGTTTGCGACCGGAATCATTTATAGAACTCAATAAATTGCGTGATTTCTTGAAGAACAATCCAACTTTGCGCATTGAAATCGCCGGTCATACGGATACACGTGGAGATGCCTCAGAAAATCAAAAATTATCGGATGCTCGAGCTAAATCTGTTATGGACTATCTGATCGCTCAAGGAATTGACGCAAAAAGATTGACTTCTAAAGGTTACGGTGAAACAAAACCTATCATCTCCGACGAAGCGATCGCAAAACTAGCATCTGAAAAAGAGAAAGAAAAAGCGCATCAAGAAAATAGACGAACTGAATACGTGATCTTGAAATAATATGGCATTTCTTCGATTGATCCGCCCCATAAATTTGTTGGTCATCGCATTGACCATGTACAGTGTGCGTGTTTATTTCATGCCATACTTAAATGCTCATATCGATTACAAGCACGAGTCATTTGATTACTTCCTCCTTGTTTTCTCAACGATTTTGATCGCAGCAGGTGGAAATATCATCAATGATTATTTCGATGTTAAAGCGGACCGAATCAACAAACCGGAAAAGGTGATCATCGGAAAACAGATCAAACCACGATGGGCGATCGTTTCGCATTGGTTATTCAATGCCCTTGCTTTTTCGATCGCATGCTATTTGAGTTGGCGCCACTCCACGTTTTGGTACGTGTTCATTCACCTTTTTAGTATCAATGCCTTGTGGTTCTATTCCATGTATTTCAAGCGTCAATTTTTAATCGGAAATCTATTGATCGCAAGTTTAACCGGATTGGTACCTATTCTTAGTGGGATCTATTTTTTGGATATCACTTACCCCTACTCTAATTCCTTGTTTCCGAACAATACCAGTAGTTGGCTTACAGGAATGAATCTGAAGATCTTTTTCGTATTGTTCTTTGCCGTTTTTGCTACCGGATTAAATTTTGTTCGGGAGATCGTCAAAGACTTAGAGGATATCGAAGGCGACAAAATGCTGCGAGCCAAAACCATGGCGATCGTTTGGGGTGTGCAAAAGACTAAGTGGTTTGCATTTACTTTCTTGCTACTTTTTTTCATGGTTCCCATTCCGTTTATCTTGGAAGCATGGCAGATGTATAACATCCAGTTCCTGATCGCTTTTTCTCCTGCCATACTCATCGTCTTGGGTTGGTTGATCGGACTGATCCTTCTTGCCCGTGCAAACGATCGCAAACAATTCAAACAGATCGATCGCTTGATCAAGATCATCATGATCCTTGGTACTTGCTTCCCTTTTTACTGGTACTTCTATGCATGATCTCACCGGAAAATTAATCTTAGGTTCAGGCTCACCTCGTCGGAAAGAATTGCTTACCGCTTTGGGATATCAGTTCGACATTTTGGTGAAAGATACCGATGAATCTTTCGATCCGCTCATGTCCCCGTACGACGTTCCGGCTTTTCTCGCGGAAAAGAAAGCGAAAGCTATCCTGCCTTTTATTCCAAGTGATGCCATTGTTTTATGCGCAGATACGGTGGTGGTACTGGATCAGGAGATCTTAGGTAAACCCGGAACACGCGAACAAGCCATTGACATGCTGGATCGTTTGAGTGGTCGGAGTCACGAAGTCATAACCGGCGTTTGTGTTGCATCCGGAGAGCATCAAGTTATACATGCAGAAAGAACGAAGGTGTTTTTTCAGGAAATTCCTTCACAGGCGATCTCCTATTACGTCGACCATTTCAAACCATTTGATAAAGCCGGGAGCTACGGAATCCAAGAATGGATCGGACATCATTTTGTGGAACGTATACACGGAAGTTACGCCAATGTCATGGGATTACCAACTCATTGCATTGCCAAGATGCTGGAAACTTTGGAACAAAAAAAACGGGAATCCGAAGACTCCCGTTCAGTGTAACTCATAACATTATTGCTTTACAAACGGTGTAACGCGTGTTCCCTCCGCTCCGGAAAGACGCACGAGATAATACCCGTTTTGTAAATCGTTTACCATCAATTCCTGCGCATAACTGCCGTTTTGTTGGATTAGTTTTTCAGCATGAACGGTTCTTCCATTCATATCCACGATCTCTAATGTCACTTCTTGGCCCAAATGACCTATAAACTCGACGCGGATTTTTTCATTCCCCGGATTTGGGAAGATCAAGAATTCTTCTGACGCTCCGTATTCGGGAACGTCCAGTGCGAATCCGATGGAGAAGTCGTAACGGTGATATTTGCCAAAATCACCCGGAAATGCCTCCACAATGGATCCTCCTACCTTGCGAACACGGAAATATCCTCCAGTTTCTCCCTCATACTGTTGAGACGCCCAGAAACTGATACCATCATGATCCGTGTCCTCTAAAATAATGGAGTAACAACCCGGAGCCAGATCAAAAGTATCTTTGTAATCCGTTGAATTGGTCAAGGTCGTTCGCTGGAAGATCACATTCCCTGCCGCATCCTGCAATTTCCAGGAATTCTCGTTCGCTTTGTTATTCGTTTGGAACCACACAAAGAAAGGACCGTTGATGTATTCAACCGGTTTGTAAGAAACGTTGCGGTAATTATTCGCTGCATATTCATCCAGATCCGGATAGCCGCCAACGGCCCAAACCTGCGCGTGAAAGCGTTCATTTGGATTTGCTCCCCACCAAAACGCCTGATCATTGATCGGAATCTCTACGATCTCTTTTTCTAAAAATGCCAAATTCCCCGTCCATTCATATTCCACAAATGAACCGTAGGTCACCCAAATGCGGATGTGACATTTCGTCAATGGCTGCTCCCCGTTATTCTGCAAGATAACGCGTGGGTTGGAACAAGTTGGGTTCCATTTGCTGTAGTACTCGTAACTGTTCGGATTCAAAATATCAACAATCGCCGCATCGTGCTGGAAGTTGGGTGCAGAATACGAAACCAAATCCATTGCCACGACATAATTCCCTCCGGCCTGTGCTTGGTCGTTCACCGGAACATCTTCAATATCGTAATCCAGCAAAACTGTGTCTCCCGGTTGAACAAATGGTGTCAATTCGTGATCGTATTCCTTCACCAAGTCACCCGGACACCAACCCTCGCGTGCATACGGCCATGTACCCCCTTGTGAAATGTTTGGATTCTCACCACAAGCGCTCTCCTCCCAAATCTCCCACGTAAATCGCGGAACTCCATTCACGATGATCTGATGATCTTTTGAATCCCATTCGCAACAATTCACGGAGCCATTGTGTCCGTGACCGGTAAAACGCGTTTTGATCTTGAACATATCTGAACTATCGGAAAGTGGAACAGCTACTTCCTGCAACACCGTATTGTTGTCCATTTCTCCATAGTTATAACTTCTGAAATTGTTCCAAATCGGTTTCACATCATGTACATCGCGTGCAGGAATTCCTTCAATGAAAGCAAATTTTAGATCGATCAATTCTTGTGTATTGTGCGCAGCAAGATCCACCGTTCCGCGCAAATACTTCTGATAATCGGTCACATCGTAGATCCATGTAAATCCATTCGGACCCAAGTCAAAACCAATTCCGTACGGGGTGATATAACGACCGATCTCGATGTCATTCACCAATTCAAATGGCGGATTGTAATACGTGATCGTATCATTTGTGATGGTCTGAATGGGTCCTACAACTGTACTGGACAAAACAGCGCCATTTGCGGCCAAGGTATCGATCGTTCCGGCAGGATAGGTTGCCATTGTCTGTAAAATATGAAAGGAATTATCAGACTCAGCATATTCAAAAACAACAGTTAATGGTTGGAATTGTGTGGTTAAAACAGAATCACTCATGGCGGCAGTATACGTTCCTTGTTTGAACGAAATTTCCGGAATGGCATTCATAGTTGTTACTCCGGCCACCGGATAAGCAGCTGCTTGGATCATGGAAAGATCGGAACACATCCCCATTCTGTCGTGCACTGATCGATCGATCATGGCAAGTTCACCATCGAAATCATAATAAACTGCCAAATCGGAATAGTAGGGATGCGCTGTCTCCACTTTTTTGTCTTTCCAAGCCATCAAGGTCGCCGCATCCAAGGCTTCGGTCCATACCGTAAATTCATCGATAGAACCTTTGTACATGTATCCTTGATTCCAGTTAGATCCCAAAATGAATTTGTCTACTTTTCCGATTGGTCGATTCAAGCCAGTTCCCGTATGCCATTGCACGCCATCCCGATAAATGAACATTTGACCGGTTGACGCTTTTTTCACGAATGCCCAGTGATGCCAGGTTTCAATATCGTTATTCGTCGCTGCTTTCGAAATGCGGTCATAACCAGAACCTGCTCCTGCATCGAAGTAGATCGTGTTATCCGACCACGGCATGTGAATGTTAAAAATGCGCTGATTCAAAGAATCCACCATTTCCAGAATGGACGTGTTGGTACCATAACTGCCATTTCCTTTTGCCCAGAATGCGATCGTCACATCTCCGCCCAAATCCACATTGTTCATGTCAATTTCAGCATAATTGCTTCCATTACTGGTGAAAACGCCATTGCGGTTAAAATATCCCAATGTATTCCCATTTGAAGTTAATGCGGATAATTCGTGGGAACTTAGCCCTAAATGCGCATCTTCATATACCAATTCGATCACTAAATTCGATGTGCCGTCATAAGCAAAGGGTGTTTGGAAATGCAATGCCTGCTGTCCGGCAGACAGGTTCATCCATTCATCCGCATAAACGGTGGTAAATCCGGAAGTTTCAAAGGAAGTCAGTGCTGTATTTGTTGTATGTTTGATGCGAATTTGCACGCCTTCCAATTCCGAAAAGCTATTCAGGAAATTCAGGGTCATCGCTTGAATATCTCCTGGACTGCTGATTCCCGCATTCACCAATTCTCCTTGAGTGACGATCCATTGCAAACGACCTCCATGTGCTCCATTGCGAACAAATTCGATCGGTGTTGCGGCCAAACCTGAGATCGGGTGATCACTGCTTGTAACCGGACTGCGACGCGATACGGCTTTCCATTGTTGATCGAAATATGGATTTTGCGCAAATGCATAGGTTGCCGGGGAATACGTATTCACTTTGTATTTCGGACCGTCAACCCGAACCGAATCGTATACGCCCGTATGGTCAAAAACGCGGGTGTACGTTAAATAATCCCATTCACCGCAATTGTATTGATCCCAAGTAGTTAAGGGACTGCACTTCAATTTGTAATACATCAACACTTTTTCAAAGCGCATGGTATCCAATTCCTGAGGGAATGTAAAATTGGCTCTGCGGGTAACTATGGTGTCAAATGTAAATGTCTGAACCCAAACGGTATCTTGTTGTGCAGAAACCACCAGAGAACTCGCCGACAACAGAAGTAAAACTAAAATTCTTCTCATGCTAATTGTTTAGTATTTCAAATCTAAGACAATTAAATTAAATCGATTTAGCTTATTCTGTGGGATTACAGAATTCCTAGTTTGTGAAATTTGTAACGATTAATACAATTTGTAAACAGGAAGTCGCATAAAGGTATGTTCTTCAAACAATGGACTTCGTTGATATATGAAAAACAACTGTTGCCAGGCATCTTTTGCAAAACGCTCATCTGCAGCACGCTTCTGTTCAAACTCAGCTTTAAGTTTCACGTCTTTATTCAATAGATCAGCAGCATAATCTTCAAAAACATACGGCGAGAAATATTCCTTTTGTTGCAGGTGTCCGTCCATAAAATTCCAAGCGAAATAACTATCTTCTGTTGCCGGTTCTAAAACACTCACGATAAAATTACGCAGTTCTTGATCCGTGGAGATTAGAATTGATCCCGATGGAATTACCAACGTATCCACTTGTTCTTTAACACGCATATTTCGATGCAAGTAATGGCCTTCATAGGGTTTGCTTCCGCTTTCATAGTTTACAATACGCGTGGAGGTCAAAACCAACGTATCGCGTGAAAGCGTTTCAAATACAACGCCATTTTGCTTCAATCGATCAATTACCGCAGTCGCTTCAAGAGAAACAATATATGCTTTGGGAATGCGCACTGAATCTTGTGATTCGTGGTAACAGAAATAAGGGATCTTTCGCTTCCAGGGTTTCGATCGATCATAATACAACCGACTCAAACCTGTCACTTCACTTGGTTTGTAGCTTGCCTGAAATCCTTTAAATTCAAGAGGTTCCCAACGATCGGTGAGCGTATAATTATACGTGAAGTACTCGTTTTGCTTGGAATTGGAAACAGCTTTGCTCCTCGCACTTTCAAGTTCCGATGCATGTTTTCCTGTCCAGTCGATCAGAAACGTCAGGTAATCCAATGTGGCTTGAACACGATCCGGAAATGCTTTTAACATATGCGTTTCAACCGTAACGGCGAGTGTATGTCTCAACGTGGCATAGCCTTGCGCATAACGCGGAAGGTCATTGAATGCCACAATACCGGAGTCAGGAATATCAGCCTTTGTTTCCACATAAGGCGCCCAATCCCATTTTTTCTTTTTGAGCGCTTTGTTCATTTCAGGAAAATAAGTGGCATCCATGAAGTTCAAAAGCGCAGGCTGCACCCGTTCCCGCATGCTATGGATCAATGTCAAGGTATACTGATAATCCGCGCCATTGGAAACATGCGTATCCACAAAGACATCCGGATCCAGATCTCGAAACAACCGCACCAATCCCCAAGTATTCGGTGCATCCATTTTGATCAGATCACGGTTGAGATCCAGATTTTGCGCATTACCACGAAAGCCATACTCCTCAGGACCATTTTGATTTGCTCGAGACGTTCCCGAACGATTGAACATTCCTCCTACATTATACGCCGGAATGATCGCGATCAGCGGCAAATCTTTCGTTGGTTTTCCCGCTTGTATCCACGATTGGATCCAAATCAAACAGGCATTGACGCCATCGGGCTCACCGGGATGTATGGCATTGTTGATCAAGATCACCGTGCGTGCTTTCGCTTGTGCAAAGGTTGTCGTAGAATCTCCTGACCCGTTTATGAAACAGATATACAGCGGTCGATCTGTATCTGATTTACCAGCCACATAGCATTCTATCTCCCTATGATCGGCATCCCACTGTTTGTAAATCTGTATCAATTCATCGTAGGTGGGCGTGGTGTTCCCGTTGAATTGTCCAAACCCAACCATTGGAAGCAACAAAAAAATTCCGAGCCATTTCATACAACAAAAATAATCTGAAAGTAGGTTGAAGTATCATCATCTGGAAGGAATCCATTAATTTTAGACTTCAATCAACTAGGTATGAATCGCAATTGGTTTTTGTCCTTCGCTTTTATTTCCCTGACGCTTTCAGTACTCGGTCAGGAGATCAAGTTAGAAGATATCATGAAAGGTGAAGGTTTTACAGGTTTTTCTCCGCGTAATCCTCAATGGACCATTGATGGGAAGTACCTGGTTTTTGATTGGAATCCGGAAAACAAACCCGATTTCGTTCCTTATCGCTACGAATTGAGCAGCGGAAAGATCGCTCCTATTTCCAGACAAGAATTGCCGGCCATGGCACCGTGTGGTACTTACACTACTGTTTACAATGGCATTTTTTACGGAATCGAAGGAGGAAATCTCATTTCTTACAATCTCAAAACCAAGAAGAAAGTTGTTCTGTTCGCAGCTGCTTCCGGAATTCATTCGCTAAATGTTGCCCCTTTGACCGGATTAGTGAGTTTTATGATGAACGACGACCTATTTGTCCATGATCCATTTCATGGTGGCATCAAACAAGTGACAAAACTTGGAAAACGAAATAGCGGTTCAAAACCTGCATTAACGGCGATGCAGCAACAGCAGCGAGAGCTTTTTCCGTATTTTGTGGAACAGGATACCAAGCGTGCTTTTCAAAAAGAACAACGCGCAAAATATTATGCCCCCTGCATCATTCAAAAGGAAGAAAATGAATCAGTTTTCTCGATTAACTTATCCGCATCGGGGGATTACGCCATTGTAGTTTTGCAAAAACAAGCGGAAAACACGCCTACCATTTACGGAAATTACGTCACTGAAAACGGTGTCACAAAATCCGAAAATGCGCGTCCGAAAGTCGGGAACGATGAACCATCTTGTCGCTTGGGAATTCTGGATCTAATCAGCGATTCGTTGTATTTTATCAACTTTGATGCACTGCCCGACATCCGAAAGATCCCGGAATATTTTAAGGAATATGGTAGAACTGAAACAAGTTTCGAACAAAATCGTCCACTTGCCATTCCGGCTGTTGTACCCCACATTAGAACGGGTAAAGCATTGGTTGATGTACGAAGTTACGACAACAAAGATCGCTGGATCGTTCACTTGGACCTCATGACCGGAAAATTTGAGTTAGTTGATCATCAACACGATGAAGCGTGGATTGCTGGTCCCGGTATCACCGAGTGGGACGATTCTCCGGGAGTTTTAGGTTGGTTAGACGATCAAACCTGTTATTTCCAAAGCGAAGAAAGTGGTTATTCCCATCTTTACTCATATTCTTTGGAGCGGAAACAAAGAAAAGCATTGACATCCGGAAATTGGGAAGTACAAGAATTGCAGCTTTCCAGAGATCGCAAATCGTTTTACTTGATTGCCAATAAAGTTCACCCCGGAGTAAAAAACGGGTATCGTTTGGAAATTGCTTCGGGCAAACTCACCTACCTTTTCGTAGGTAATTTCGGCATTGAATGGACTTTGTCACCTGACGAAAAAACATGGGCCTTACGCTACTCTACTCCTTTAGAACCCTGGGAACTTTACCTCGCCGCAAATACTGAATTTTCTAAAAAGACGCGTATAACGTACAGTACGTCAAAAGTATTTCAGGAACTCAAACTGGTTGCACCGGAAATCGTTCAGATTCCCACGCGAGATGGCAAGGAGGCGTATGGTCGAGTTTACAAACCACAAAATCCAAACGGGAAAGCCGTGTTTTTCGTCCATGGTGCCGGTTATTTGCAAAACGCGCATTACTACTGGAGTCATTACCACCGCGAAATGTTGTTCCACCAGAAATTGGTAGCAGAGGGATATACGGTTTTAGATCTGGATTACCGCGCAAGTGAAGGTTATGGCAGGGAATGGCGTACGGGGATTTATCGCAATATGGGCGGAAAGGATCTGGAGGATTATTTGGATGCCAAAGAGTGGATTGTAAAAAAACACGGGATAGATTCTACCAAAATTGGGATCTACGGTGGCTCTTATGGAGGTTTTATCACCTTGATGGGCTTGCTGAAATCACCGGATGCTTTTGCTTGTGGCGCTGCCTT
>CAYRVL010000068.1:0-11744 GCA_964427665.1 uncultured Fluviicola sp.
AAAAGAACAAAAAATAAATTAGCAAAGTTACACGAGAAAGTAGCAAATCAACGTAAAGACTTTTTACATAAAGAATCTTTCAAATTAGTTAGTGAGAATCAAACAATAGCGATTGAAGATTTAAACGTGAAAGGTATGTTGAAGAATCATTGTTTAGCCAAATCAATATCTGATGTAGGTTGGTCAATGTTTACAACAATGTTAGAGTATAAGTGTGAATGGTACGGAGTAAACCTATTGAAGATAGGTAGATTTGAACCTTCATCAAAGACTTGTTCTAATTGCGGAAAAGTAAACAAAGAGCTAACTTTAACAGATAGAGAGTGGACTTGTGTTAAGTGTAATACTAAACACGACAGAGATATAAATGCTGCTGTGAATATTAAAAACTTTGCATTAAGAAATTATGTATCTGGAACGGATACTAAAACTCGGAACGAACTGTCCACGTTAGTGGGAGTGATGACTTCCGAAGCCCAACCCATCGCCTCTGGCGTGGGTGGGTAGTTCACCACGAACATATCTATTTCCTTCTCGCTACCGCAAACCCGGAAAGCTTGAAGAGCGAAAAGATCTCCATAATCAAGGAGATTACTTTGTTATCTTATGGAACTGCGAAGAATGCGGTCCACCGGTAACAGATGCTAGAACAATCCAACAAGGAGAAGTATCACGAAAACCCATTGAAAAATGACACCTGTTCAATTTAGAAAAGCATGCATTGAGCATTTTACAGAACAATATCCAAAATTGCGTTTAATCACGTATGTCCATAAAGAATCCGGACACATTTTAACTGTTCAAATGGATGTTGATTTACCAGTTCCGGAAATTGTAACACGCTGGACGGTACCAGTAACCCAAGAAGATCTTTGTGTAAATCAAGTTCCTTGGGATTTTGTAGAAAGGTTCTATCCAGATTACCACAATTGCGAACAGATCGCATATCATGATGATCTAATGAAAGCAATTGATGGAGAATTTGTTCCATGTTCTGCTGCAGAAGAAATCTACAACGAAGTAGAATCTTATGTAGAAAACAAAAACCCTGCTCGCTGGGAGGGCGATGAAGAACACTTTAAAGAATTGATTCATTCTGAATTGGATGATCGTTTGAAAGTGTTGAATGCTTACATTTACGAGCGAGCGATCATCAATTACCTCAAAGAAAACCGAGTATAATGCATACACCGTATTATCGCATCTTACGACCTTGCTTGTGGTTTGCTGTAGGAGATAAAGTTCCATACTCTAAATTCCAAGAGTACTTTACTCCCAAAGCAATTCGTAGCTTGATCAAAAATAAAATGATTCAAATTGTATTCCATGACGAATCTAAAAAAGGGGAAGGATCTAATACGTAAAGCGGAAAGCTTATCCAAAAGTGCCGACCAATTATCAAAATTTGCCGATGCATTGCGCAGAGACAATAAAATAGGAAAAGCCGTAGCTTTAGAAGAGCGATCAGTACGATTGAGAAATAAATCTCACGACTGTTTCGTAAAGCTTCAAAAGATGAAAGACGATGGCTTATTTTCACAAACCGACATTGACTCCCTAGAAGACTTCTATGGGTGTCAAGACTTATTTGAAGAGAAGTGACAACAGTACATCAAAAGCCAAGTACGGAAACAGACAAACTAATAGCAACATTCTTGGGTCTAGTAAAAGAAGATCCCAATTTCAAATCAGGTAAGAGCATTGAATTTGTTCCTGGAACATTTACCGATTACGATGCTTACATATCTGGTGCAAACTACATTGACGATGCAAAAACCTTGCTGAGTGTTGTAGATAAAATCAACGCAATCACCGATGAGACAATGGCATTTGTATTCAGAGTGTTTATATTTCCAAATCAGTTCAGCGTAACTAAATACAATTCCGAAGGAAAACCGCTCGAAGTCTATACAAATTGCATCTGTGGACACAACATGCAAACATTGATCTATTGGGGCATTAGCGAGTTCTTAAAGAAATACTTAAAAGAATCCCATGAGTAAGCAAAGACCGATTTTGTTTAGCACCCAAATGGTGCAAGCAATCTTAGAGGGACGTAAGACGCAAACAAGGCGAACAAAAAAACTAGAATCAATAAATGAAAATCCAGATAATTGGACATTCTTCGAATTTGACGGAAAATTTTTCAATTTTCAAAACAATGCTAATCCTTCCATAATGGTTGGAATACCATGCCCTTATGGAAAACCCGGTGATATTCTTTGGGTGCGTGAAAGCTTTTCAAGACATTTCATTTGGGGAACAGAACCTTTAAAAGATTGGACAAAAACCATAAGAGAAGGAAAGACCTGCATTTTCTATAAAGACGGTTCCATTGTAGGCGGTTGTGATAAGCATCAAAGAGAAGAACGATGGAAACCGTCCATACACATGCCAAAGGCTGCAGCTCGTATCTGGCTAGAGATAACCAATGTTCGTGTTGAGCGTTTGCATGATATTTCCGGCGAAGATGCAATAGCAGAAGGTATTGAGCGAATGCCGACAGCGTCTTGGTGGAAAAACTATATGAACAGCCCATTGCCGGGAACGAGTTGCCAAATCGAATCATTCAAAACGTTGTGGGAATCCATCAACGGGAAAGAATCACTGGATGCCAACCCTTGGGTATGGGTAGTTGAATTTAAACAAATACCAAAGCCCTGAATAAACCAGAAAATATAGGATCGTGGAAGTTCCACGAAACAGGTGAAGCAAACGTGTATCTTGTTGAAGAAAATAACAATTGGATTCTTAGTCTTCGCTTAAATGGTGAACAATACATAGAACAGCAAAAAGAACGAATGCAACGTATCGTCGATTGTGTAAATGCCATGAACGGTATCAAAAACCCAATCGCTTACCGTATCGAAGTAGATAGACTACTTGACAATCGTTCAGACCTCTAAACTATCCCTTGGCGTTCCGTAGGCTAGTCCTTGACGAACGCCTTGGGTTTTATTTTTACTATCATCATTTTACTATCATCATGAAAAGACAAATGATCCCTCGCAAAACTGTAGTCGAAATCATGGAAGCTTTGTTATTGGAAGATTCTGTTCCGGAAGAAAGAATTTCCATTGCATTATCACGCGCCAGAGCTGCATTAAATAAGCAAGTAACAATTGACGATATTCCTCAACAGCTTAAAGATTCGGTATGCAGTTCATTCGAACGAAACGATCCTCTTGCTCCGTTAGAGTTTATCGTTACCTATCCGCAAATTACTCCAGAGAGCATGATGAATTGCCAATGCAATAATTGTCGCAGAGGTTTGAGTAAATTTGCAGTATTTCATTTTAACACCCTTTACAAAAATGACTAAAAACGAATACAAGTCAGAAAGAGAAATCATTCTTGCAGACACTCCAAAAATCAAATGGGGTGCAAAACCAACCGAGGAACAAAAAGCAATCACCTCAGAGATTAACAGGAGATTGAATGAACTCAAGGCACGTTACATTGCTTTGAACGCTTCTATCAAGCTTGGAAGCAAAATCGACATTGTTCTCAACAGTGGTCGTATTGTAAGAAATGTGACATTGTTGGAGTATGGTTTATATGTTGACCAAACTCCTGGGCCGGTTTCTTATAAGGAAGGATCGAGAACAAAATTCATCACGTTACCTATACGCTCTGTAACACTTAGTTCGAATGAGTAAACTGAAAAGCATCTTTGATGCCAAGCCTGATACATTTGAATACACGAAAGGGCAGCGCGAAGCCCTAGAGAAAGTCGAAAAATTTCTCAACACTCCCGGAGAGCATTTCTTTATGCTTGCAGGATTCTCAGGTTGTGGTAATTAGACTATTTATTATTTTTTTCGTATATTGTTTCATGAAAAAAATAAATATGTTAATCATATTGCCGTCTTAAAGAGAAATCTTTAAGATTATTATCGCGGAATTAAGCTGGGAGGGTGTGAATCCTAATCAGAACCGAAGGATGTACTAAGTACATTCAGGGGCAACGCATAGATAGTGAAAAGATATAATCTATCCACGAGGCCGCGACATCTGACCATTAAGTTGAAGATGAAAAGATATGCTGAACTATATCGAAAAAGAAGATATAGAACATGGGGATAAAAAGCCCTATGGATAACAAAATTGAAAACTACCATTGCGGAGAACATTGTTGCATACGGAAAAGCGCACGTATTGGCTCCAACGAACA
Source organism: uncultured Fluviicola sp. (assembly GCA_964427665.1). GTDB lineage: Bacteria > Bacteroidota > Bacteroidia > Flavobacteriales_D > Crocinitomicaceae > Fluviicola. Next base: position 4,175 of record CAYRVL010000068.1, read on the forward strand.
CAGCCGTTCAACGCTTACGAGATAAGATCAATTGTGGTGCTTCTTTTGCTACCATACATAAGTGCCTATTCGCTCCAACAGATGAGAATGGGTATTTTACCAAGGACAAGTCATTTGAGCATAACAAGAACTATGTTATTGACGAATGTTCTATGATCGATAAGTATGTGTTGGACATCATTGTTCGGGATGCTGTAGAGAGAAACTGTAAAATCATCTTCCTTGGCGATTCGTTCCAGTTAGAACCAATTGGTGAAAATCCTCAAATCTTTTTGTGGGAAAAGTCATATCCGGAAGTATTCCTTCCACACAATCGTCACGAGTTGACAGAAGTGAAACGATATGATGGATCTCTATTGAAGATTGCTACTGAAATGCGCATGACCGGTAAACCTGAATTTGTCATGCCTGAAAACAGCGATCTTATAATTTCACCAAGATTTAGCCAAAGTTTGGGTGAGGATATCAAAGGAAACAAATCTTACGTCATTCTTACAGCCACCAACGATAAGCGTATCGAATACAATATGATGGTTCGAGCGTTTCGTTATCGTGAGAAAAAAGAATTGACTACCTATTTGGAAAAAGATGAACGATTATTGGCTATTTCCAATAGTGTTCATCATTCCAATGGAGAGATTTTCCAAGCCAAAGGATTCAGATTCATTGGTGATGTCACCATGGAGATTCATGATCAAAACAAAAAAGGTGGTGGAACTATTGATATGTTCCAAGGAGAAAAGCCTAGAGTAATTGGAGAAGTTAAGTTTCATGTTTATGTAAAACAAGGAGACGATGATGACGACGATGATTCGATTGCTTCAATCTTTGGATCATTTGCTGAACCTCAAGTATATCTTGTGGCCCCTAGATTGAAAGATCCTAGTATGCATGGACCAACCTTGGCCAAAGCTTACAAGGAAGGACGTTTGAAAGGGAATAAAACAACAATCAATATGTTCATTGCTGATGTTCAAAACAAAATGAAGCAGCGTAACATCTATTTTAAGAAAAACGCTACGATTGTAACATTTGGTTATGCGATCAGTTGCCATAAGGCTCAAGGTAACGAATGGGATAACATCTACATTGATGCTCCATTCCTTATGGAAGCATGGAACTACGCTCGATGGTTCTATACTGCAATCACCAGAGCAAAAAAGAAAGTTGAATTGAAGCCTACGCGCTTCATTAAAATCTTGAAACATGGGTAGTTTACCTCTTAATCGTAGATACACTCTTGTTAAAGCATATTACACCGGGGGACTAGAAGATGGTTCCTCGGTTTGTTGTAATTGCGGTAGAGTGATCACTAATATTGCCGAGATCCAAGACGATCAAGGTGCTAAATTTGACGTAGGAATGGATTGTATGGAGACTTTAACTTCCGTACTAAAAAATCCTATGTTCTTTGATCAAAAAATGGCTGACTTTAAAGAAGCCAAACGTATTCACAACAAAGTGAGATCCGTTGCAAAAAAGAATCCAGGAGAAAACTTAACACTATTCATTTTGAAAAGTGGGCATGTTGTTTTTAAGTGCGGGTATTCTTTTGAATTTCCGGATTTAGATTTTGTGCAAAGCTATTTACCTCAATACAGTCAGTTAATTGTGAATCCAGAACTTATCAATTTGGATTTTGATCGATTAAATATGGCCAGTGTTGGAGTTTACAAAACCATTCATACAGCATTGAGAAATCAGTTCATTAAAGAGTGGTTGCCGGAAAACAATCCAGACAATTTTAAAGTTGCGGCCAACCTACATTTAAGTGTAGCACCTGAGGCAACACCGGTTCCGGGATTAAATGTGCTGCATTATTCTTTTGAAACATTTCTTAATGAAGAAACCAAAGAGAAAACAATGAAGTTGCGACTTCATATCGACGGTTATCCCATACAAACAGAGTACTCTACACGAAGCATTACTCAACTGGAAACGTTTGTTGAAAACACTGTTTTTGACTATCTTACGAACAACGTAAAGGTATGGTTCACGAAGAAATAACATTGCTCTCTTTTGGTGGAGGTCAAGATTCAACAGCAATTCTACTAAAGATCATTCATGATCCGAGTTTTAAAAGTTCCTATGTAAAGGGTAGACTTGTTGTTATCATGGCCGACACCAAAAACGAGCATCCGGAAACGTATGAGCATGTCGATCTTATTATGAGATTGTGCATGATGCATAATATCGAATTCCATTTACTGGATCCAAAAGGATATACTTCCGACACCTGGGCTCTAGGTCTTATAGGATTCTATGAACTAAAGAAAGCTGTAGGATCAAAAGCGTTTCCAAAGACGTGCACTGATAAATTGAAAATTACACCGATCTACAATTTTTTGGAAAGACGATTGAATCCAACGAGTACACGAAAGAAATCCTTTCATGAATACGCTGCTGTGCATGGGAAACTTTCCGTACTAATTGGTATAGCCAAAGGTGAAGAAAAACGTGCAGCAGGTACACCTCCGCAAATATGGATGCAAAAAACAATTGATCGCAAGTTTCCATTATTGGACTTGGGAATGGATCGTCAAGCTTGTCAAGACTACATTGAACAGTTTATGAAGGTTCCACCACCGAGCAATTGTATATTATGTCCTTTCATGTCTCTTCAAGAATTGTTGTATCTCTACCGCCATTACCCGGAATGGTATCATCGCTGGGTGGCTATAGAAGCAGCAAAGATTGAAAACAACAAAGACAAAGTATCTCCAGATAAGAATCTTGGAGTATGGGGAAAAAAGCTACTCCCTGAAGTATTAATTGAAGCTCAAGAAAAATTTGGTCACATGACAACAAAAGATCTGCGCGAATATAAAATGTCGCATGGCCATTGTGTCGCAAGTCGCTATTAAAATGGAAAATAATTCAAATATCCCAAACTTAAATATCCCAAAAGATTTGTACGAGGACTTATCAAAGCTGGTTGAAGAATCAAACAACTTGGTTATTTGGGGAACAAAAACTCCACCGCCACCACACAAATCGCTAATCAGAATCAACGGAAACTCATTGCAGGAAAAATTGCTTTGGGAACGTCAACACAATCGAATGCTTTTGGATCAAGAGATCGAATTGCGAAAAGAAATTCAAGAACTGCAAACTGAATTGTCATTGTACAAACGTTCAACAGATATGTATTTGGAACAATTGGAAGATGAAAATACTCCCAGCTTCAAGAAGCTGAAAAATCTGGTGAAGAATCAAAAAGTTGAAATTACCAACTTGATCACAACTGTAATGAAATTGCGTTCTAAAATTATAAGTCCGGAAAATGGTACAGATAAATAGAAAGTTCTTAAAAACAAGAGAAAACGAACCTGTAATTTATTTGATTGATTTGTTTGCCGGTGCTGGTGGTACATCTACCGCAGCTAATTATAGCAGCAATAAAATTCGAGTGATCTACTGTATCAATCATGATCCAACAGCAATTCGTTCTCATGCCGAAAATCATCCGGATTGTATTCACAGCACCGAAGACATTCGATACGCCAATCTCAGTGACATATCGGAAATCGTTAAACGATTGCGTAAAGAAAATCCAAACTGCAAAATTGCTATTTGGGCAAGTCTTGAATGTACTCATTTCTCTAAAGCCAAAGGTGGACAATCTCGTGATGCAGATAGTCGTTCTTTAGCGCAACACATGTTCCGTTATGAATCGATTATCAAACCTGATTTCTTTTGGTTTGAAAATGTTCGCGAGTTCCTTTCATGGGGGCCTATTCAAATTAAACCTCAAAAGTTCCACAACACATACACTGAACTGGCTGTAGATAAAAATGGAAATTACATTTTTGTTCCAAACAATGAGAAAAAATGTTCTTCGTACAATCAGTGGGTTGAAGAATTCAAAAGACGAGGTTTTCATTATGACTATCGCTTATTGAATTCTGCAGACTACGGTGGTTACACTATCCGAACCAGATACTTTGGTCAATTCTCCAAAGATCCTGATTTAATTGCCTGGCCAAAACAAACGCACCATAAAAAGGGATTGAATGGTTTAAGACAATGGAAAGCTGTAAAAGAAGTGTTGGATTTAGACGATCATGGGAACTCTATTTTTAATCGTAAGAAACCGTTTTCGGATTCAACTTACGAGAGAATATACGCAGGTCTCAAAAAGTTTGTAGCCAACGGAGACGATTCTTTCATGGCAAAGTATTATTCAGGTAATCCAGATGGAAAAGTAATCTCTATGGATGGTCCTGCAGGGACTATCAAAACTATAGACGGTCACTCTGTAGTGTTCACTCATCGTTATAATAGTGGACACCCTGATCAAAAAGTCAAAAGTGTTGAAAAACCAATTAATACCATAACTACACAGTCTCGTCAAGCCATGGTACAATGCATTTGTTTAGCCGCTTATTATGGTACCACCACATTGTCGGATCCAGATAATCCTTGTGGAGCTCTTACAACCAAAGATCGTTTTGTAAAAATCGATTGTGAGTTTCTATTGGATTGCCAAGGAAAAGGAATCGCACATTCTAAAGAAAGCCCTAGTCTATCATTGTTGACAAAAGATAAGCGCACTCCAATTTTTGTTCAGTTTTTGGACAATCAGTATGGAAATAGTAAACCTACAAGTTTACTTGTGCCTTGCGGAACTATTCCGGGAAATCCTAAACAGAATGTCATTTCATGTGAACCTTGGATAATGGATACTCAATTCAAAAATACCGGTAAAAGTGTTGATGATCCTTCTGGAGTAATTACAGCAAATCGCAAGTATCATTACTTGGTGAATCCTCAATACGGTTCCAAAGGAGGTAGCATCGATGATCCGTGTTTTACTCTTATAGCACGCACTGATAAATCACCACCTCAACTGGTATCAATTGAAAACAGTGATGTCTTATTCGGAATAGCAATCTACGAAAGCGATACCGAAATTATGAAGAAAATTAAATACTTCATGGCACACTATGGTATTGCGGATATCAAACAACGTATGTTGAAAATTGTAGAAATGAAACGTATTCAAGGCTTTCCAGAAGATTACATTCTTCACGGTACTCAGCAAGAACAAAAGCGAGGAATTGGAAACAGTGTTGAAGTGTTCGTAGGAAAAGCGTTGTTTAAAGCAATCACGTTCAACTATCGATTAAAACACAATGTTTCAACAAAGAAACTCTTAAAAACTGCAGCTTAATGCAACTCGATTTATTTCAATCAATGTCAGAAGCAAAGTCTGATGAATTTGATTTACATTCTTACGACACTTACATCGTTTTATTTTCCGGTGGAAAAGATTCAACAGCATTGTTTCTAGACCTCCTGGAAAAAGGTGTTCCTAAAGAAAAGATTGAACTCTGGCATCATGACGTTGATGGAGAAGATGAAACTCTTTTTGATTGGGAATGCACTAAAGACTACTGCCGAAAGTTTGCAGAAGCTTTTGGAGTAAAGATCTACTTCTCATACAAGCAAGGTGGTTTCCTCCGCGAAATGCTTCGTAAAGACAGTGCTACAGCTCCTACCTATTTTGAATCTCCTGACGGATTATTTTTCGCTGGAGGAAAGGGGCCGGCAAATACTCGCTTAAAGTTTCCTCAAATTGGAGATGATCTTAAAACCAGATGGTGCAGCAGCTACTTAAAGATTGATGTAGGATCCGCAGCGATACGAAATCAAAAGAGATTCTTAAATTCTCGAACACTTGTGTTATCAGGTGAACGTGGTGAGGAATCCGCTTCGCGTGCCAAGTACAACACGTTTGAAATTGATCGCGCTGACTCTCGCAAAAAATTAAAGCGTCATGTGGATCGTGCTAGAACCATTTTGAATTGGACTAAAGAAGAAGTCTGGGAGATTATTGCCAGATGGAAAATTCAAGTACACCCAGCTTATTATTTAGGTTGGGGTAGAGTATCATGTAAATGGTGCATTTTTGGAAGCAATAGACAGTTTGCAAGCGCAAATAAAATAAGCCCTATACAAGGCCGTAGATTGATTCAATTAGAAGAAATGTTCGGATATACCTTAAAGAGGGATAAAACGCTCTTAGAACTCATTGCTAGTGGTGTACCATACGATACGCTTGAAAAACGATTAGTATCAATTGCCTTGAGTCATTATTACAATGAACCTATCTTTATTGAAGATTGGAAATTACCCGCGGGAGCTTTCGGAGAGTCTTGCGGACCTACTTAAAAATTTGTACATTTGAATGTCTTTTAAGACCGGGTAACTCCGGTCTTTTCCTTTAAAAACAATTAATCTATGGATAAACAAGCACAGTTAGTCGTAACTGCTCGAATTACATTCGGGAACTCAATTACCACAGGAAAAGAGTATGAGGTGGTATCTCAAACTCAAACCGGGTTTTTGATTAAAGACGATCAGAACCATTTGATCGATCTGTATTACCACATGTTCAACATTGGAATCAAAGTAGGTGATCAAACAAATTACTTGCCGCAGAAGCTTGGTCCAGTTTCCGAGATTGATACGGCGGTAAAAGAAGTGTTGGACTCAGATCCTACACCGCAAGTAGATGCCTTTGAAGAGTTTGATCTAGGATTGGGAGAAAGTTCTGATTCGGATCCAGAAACCGATTTGTCTGACGAATTCAAACTGTAATGGAATCATTTCAATCAATAATTGGTAAAGTTTCGGAATTCCACCAAGCGTTCAAACAAGAGCAAGCTGACAAACCTACTTTAATTTCAGCTTCAAAAGCAAACTTGCGTCATAAATTGATGGAAGAAGAAAATGATGAGTATTTAACTGCAGCACTTTCAAATGACAAAATTGAAATTTTAGATGCTTTAGCTGATCAGTTGTACATTCTATGTGGAACAATTCTGAAACACGGTCTTCAAGATCACATTGAAGAAGCTTTCAATCTAGTGCATGAAAACAACATGCGCAAGTTAGATAAAGACGGCAACCCTATACTTCGAGAAGATGGTAAAATTATCAAGCCGGAAGGATTTGAACCTGTAAATTTAAGATCCGTATTTAAAGATGCACTTTAGTTACTACCAAAAGTCTCAACATTTCATTTACCCATTGCTCAAATTAAAAGGGAGAGCTTTGGCACAACCGATTTCGACATATTTCCAATTGCAAGGACCTACGGGAACTGTTTTGGAAACTAATTACAAAACCCTTTTTGCATTGTATCATGCAGATGCATTGTATCAAAAGTCAGAAGCTCGTTTACTGGACGATGCAGCTTACGAAACTTCATATCAACAACCGCTTTCAGACTTCGTTCTTATAGCGTTCGATTGTTCTACATTTGGAGAAGATTTTGACAAAGTGATGGAAGGTAAATACTCCGAACTATCCAATGGTACAAAAGCAATCCTGATGTACAATGAACCAAGAAAAGATCTTATGTGGGCATTAAATCCACAAGATCATTATTCTGATGCAGCCCGTGAACTAAGTGTAGACGTAGAACTTCTCATAGGACACGAGCTGGCACCAATGCCTAAGATGGACACAGATGGTGAAATATACACTGTAAATCAGGAAACCTTTGACCATTTCCACAAACATTTTAATCCATAATCCAGGGGACTTCGGTCCCCTTTTTTAT
>CAYRVL010000068.1:11844-13570 GCA_964427665.1 uncultured Fluviicola sp.
GTATGCTTTCAAACAAAGACTTTTATCCTACTCCAATTAACGTAGCAAATGCTATGCTTGAAGGATTAGACATTTCTGGAAAGAATGTATTGGAACCTTCTGCAGGAGCCGGTCATTTGGTTGACATTATAAAATTGAAATCTCCAAAGAATGTATTCATTTGTGAGATTGACGAAACATTGGTACAATTAGTAAAGACCAAAGGAATCTTTTTGAAAAACGACTTCTTGAATGTTTCAGCATCAGACGTTTCTCATATCGATTTCATCATCATGAATCCACCATTTTCAAAAGATGATGAGCACATTGTACATGCATGGGAAATTGCTCCACCGGGATGCACGATTGTATCATTGTGTAACAATTCATTGTTCACAAAGCATTCACCTAGTCGTTCAGAATCCGTTGTTAGACAAATAGTGTTTGACTATGGCCGCCAAGAAACGCTAGGTTCTGCATTCTCTTCAGCGGATCGTAAAACAGATGTTGAAATTGGAATTGTTTATCTGCAAAAGCCTGGGGAAGATCAAGAAACTTTTGATGAGTTTGCCGATTACCTTACAATGGAAGACGGAACAGATCTTAATGAGACTGAGGGTATCATACGTTACGATTTTGTAACGGAATGTGTGAACCGATATGTTGGTGCATGCAAGCTTTACAAAAAGATGATGGACGATGCTGTACAGATGAATCATCTGGCAGGCATGTTCGGTACCAAATCTCTCTGTCTAACGCTTTCCGAAGATGATAAACCAACTACTTACGAACGATTCAAAATCGAACTTCAAAAGAAAACTTGGAATGTAATTTTTGAAAAGCTGAACATGAAAAAATACATGACAGAATCTTTGAAAAATGACATTAACAAGTTCTGTGAAGAGCATAGTAAATATCCATTTACTGTAAAGAACGTTTACAATATGCTCAACTTCATTGCTTCAACTCATGGAGATCGTATAAAGAAAGTGATCCTTGAAGTATTTGATCGAATCACGGAACATCATCATGATAATCGTTACAACATTAAAGGTTGGAAAACGAACAGTCATTACATGTTGAATAAAAAGATCATCCTACCTTATGTATTTGAAGAAGGTGGTAAAAATGTAAGATATTCGGATCCAAGATACAGCAATGTGGATAAGCTTGAAGATCTTACAAAAGTTCTTTGTGTATTGACTGGAACTAATTACGATGACATTTTTGATCTCAGATCTACTCATCGTTATGGTAGTAAGGAAAACTATAAAGCAAGCATTCGAGTAAACCGAGAAACAAATACTTGGTATGAATGGGGATTCTTTGAATACAAAGGCTTTAAAGCGGGAACAATCCATTTAAAGTTCAAAGATGAAAATCATTGGGCTTTATTCAATCAAGCCGTAGCAAAACTCAAAGGTCTGCAGCTGCCGGATAAGTTCTAACATTCTGAAAAACAAACCGGCAAGAATCACACTTGTCGGTTTTTCTTTATCTTTAAACACCAATAATTTGCTATGTTCAATCACGCTTATAAAAATCGATTAGGTAATATGGTTCGTTGTACTGAACCAATACCTCTAGTTCATGGAAAAGTATCTGTAAAAAATGAAAACGGTTGCACGGTTTATCTTCCTGGATCCGAAGTATTGGATCTGAATCCAAACATCACTGCACACTTAATGCTGCCAGGATTTTCATTGTCTACAAACTACAAAGCTTTGTACGCATTGATCATAAACGG
>CAYRVL010000069.1:0-6503 GCA_964427665.1 uncultured Fluviicola sp.
TTCCTGCAAACTTGGTTGCTGTGCTGTTCTCGGTTTTCTCACCGGCTTCGTACACGCGGATTAAATATCCATCATTTTCCTGATTATTTTTTAATCATCCTCTTGTTTCAAATCTACTTTTCTACTAACTTAAATAAGAAAACCTCAAATTTATGTTAGTCAAAACCTATGGAAGTGCCGTTTTTGGTATAGATGCAACCACCATTACTATCGAAGTAAATATCGCGAATGGCGTGAATTTCGTGCTCGTCGGTTTGCCCGACAAAGCCGTTCAGGAAAGTCAGCAACGGATCAAAGCAGCTTTGAAGAATAATGAGCTCAATTATCCGGGAAAAGAAATTACAGTCAACATGGCTCCGGCCGACATCCGAAAAGAAGGATCAAATTTCGACCTCCCAATCGCCATTGGCATTCTAGCCGCAAGCGGTCAAGTAAATAGCACGTTGTTGTCTGAGTTCGTTATGTTAGGTGAGTTGTCTCTTGACGGACAGTTGCAAGCCGTAAAAGGAATCCTCCCGATCGTCATGCAGGCGAAAAAAGAAGGATTTCGTGGCGTGATCTTGCCCAAAGGAAATCAAGAGGAAGCAGCGATTGTAGAAGGAATCGAGATTTATGGGATGGAGAAACTGACGGATGTGATTGCTCTGTTGGAAGGCAGTCAACAATTTGAACCACATGCTATCGATCTGAAAGCTTTTTTTGCCCAAGACCATTTGGAGATTGCTGATTTTCGGGATGTCAAAGGACAGATCGCTATCAAACGAGCCTTCGAGATCGCTGCAGCAGGCGGACACAACGTGATCTTGATCGGTCCACCAGGAGCCGGAAAATCGATGTTAGCCAAACGACTTCCCAGCATCTTGCCACCAATGAGCACCGAAGAAGCATTGGAAACAACCAAGATCCACTCGGTAGCCGGAAAAATCGGAAGCAACAAAGGCTTGATCGTTCAACGACCATTCCGCAAACCTCATCATACCATATCAGATGTGGCCTTAGTTGGAGGCGGCTCCTATCCGCAGCCCGGTGAAATTTCGCTCGCGCACAACGGCGTGCTATTTTTGGATGAATTGCCGGAATACAAACGACAAGTATTGGAAGTGATGCGTCAACCACTAGAAGACCGTACCGTAACGGTGTCGCGTGCACGATTTTCAGTGGACTATCCCGCTGCTTTTATGCTGGTTGCAGCCATGAATCCTTGTCCGTGTGGCTACTACAACCACCCGGAAAAAGAATGCGTGTGCGCACCGGGAACCGTACAGCGCTACCTCAATAAAATTTCGGGACCTTTACTCGATCGCATCGACTTACACGTCGAAGTCACACCGGTATCATTCAATGAATTGGCGTACGAACAAGCGGGAGAAGACAGTTCCAGTATTCGCGCCCGGGTTATTGAAGCGCGTTTGATCCAACAACAACGTTATCAGCAATCGGAAACCCATTGCAATGCCCAGATGACACGATCCGAATTATTGCAATATTGCGAAATATCCGACGATGGAAGAACTTTGTTGAAAAATGCCATGGATCGCTTGGGTTTGTCTGCTCGCGCTTACGATCGCATTATGAAGGTTGCTCGCACGATTGCGGATTTGGATCGTTCGGAACACATCGATCTGCAGCATCTCAGCGAAGCTATTCAACTGAGAAGTTTGGATCGTGAAAATTGGGCGGGTTAAGGCAGGAGTTGAGGAAAAGCGATTTGGATCAGCGATTCTTTGCTAGGTCGATCTGAAAGTTGCTTCAACGTGCGATCTTGTGAACGGATAATTAACCAGCTGGTGCAATAATCGAGTGCCAGATCCAGGTCGTGCGTTGCTATCACTACCACTTTTTTCTCACTGATCGCCACCTCGCGTAATAGTTTCATGACATTGATCTTTCCCGGAAAATCTAAAAAAGAGGTCGGTTCGTCCAACAAAATGATCGGCGTTTCTTGGATCATTGCACGTGCGATCCCTGCGCGTTGTCGTTCACCATCCGATAATTGGGAGCTGGGTTGATCCAACAACTGCGTCAACTGGAATTCTTGGGCGTACTTGCCGATCACAGACTGGTCATTTTCGCTCAGAAAACCAAAAGCTCCGGTATATGGAAATCGACCTAAGCTCAAATATTCGCGCGTAGACATGTGGTCCAATCCCGAAAACGTGTTATCCACTTTAGCAATGAGACGAGAGCGATCCGCAGCCTGGATATCCACAATATCCGTTTGCAACCAGCGCGCACTGCCTTCCAACTTCAACTCGCCCGTCAAATATTTTAGCAATGTGGATTTACCGGAACCATTCGCACCGATCAAGGCCACAAAATCTCCTGGCACCAAAGTCAGTTGCTCGATCTGAAAGAGTTTCTCCCGTCTCTGTACGATCACATCAGTCAGCTCAAGCATGGGTTTTCCGATTAAACAGCAACAACACAACAACCGGTGCACCGAGTAAAGACGTCAGGGAATTCACCGGCAATACCACCCATGGCTCCAAAATCCGGATCAACAGGGAGCAAAACAGCAAGACGATCGCACCGAGGATCGCCGAGGTGAACAGCAAATACCAATGATCCGATGTCCGCAGGTACATGCGCACCAAATTCGGAATGATCAATCCGATAAATGCAATGGGGCCACAATAAGCAGTGATCAATCCGGTCAGTACTGAAACGATCAAAATCACGTAGATCCGTAAGCGATTGACATGGACTCCTAAAAGTGCGGCTTGCTGCTCCCCTAATTGCAACGCGTTCAATGCTTTGACGATAGGCAACACAGCCAGCAATCCCCCACAAAAAACGATGGAAATCCAAGGGATTTGATCCAAATTCACCTGCTGCAGAGATCCAAAACTCCACATGGCGAAAGATTTAACCGAACTTCCATCGGCTTTTGAGATCAACAATCCGGTGATCGCCGATGCAAAGGTACCAAGCATCATGCCCACCAAGAGCAGGGAGACAGCCGAACGCAATCTGGCGGCCAAAGCGAACATGAGCAGACCAAACAGAATAGCACCCAAGGCAGCGGCAAATGTAATACTGAAGTCCAACAACCAACCAGAAATGAATTCTCCCCCCAACAACAAGAGCGCCACCAGCAATTGCGAACCGGAAGTAATCCCTAGGATCGAAGGTCCGGCTAGGGGATTATTCAAAGTCGTTTGCAACAACAAACCGCTGATCGACAGTGCCATTCCTGCTAAAACGGCGATAAAGACCTCGGGAATGCGAAACAAGCGAAAGATCTCGAGTGCTTGTTCGGATGTAGAGAACGCGAACCACGGATCGGAGCCATGAGGATACCCCAAAGAAACAATGATCAGGGCCAGTAATAGGACTACCAACACCGTCATTTTCGTTTGCTTCGACCTGCTTCGCATGGCCTCAAAAATACACCAATTAATAAGATCTAAGGCAAGAGTTGCTTGTAGAAATGTAGCTTTCCGGGCTGTTGATGTCCAATTCGAATGAAATCATGCAACAACCAATCTGGGTGAACAGTACTCATTTCCCAGAAATAGCTCGTGCGATGCATGTACCCGTATACCTTTCCTTTTTGATAGGTTTGAAACGTGCTCAGCTTCGGATTGATCTTCTGGAGTCCCGCAAGCGAAGTCGCCTCAGCATTCAACCAGATCGCGCATTGTCGTTCGTCTTTACTCACCTGTTCCAGGGTCAATGCCAAACTAGCCGTTCCTTTTTCCGAAGCGTAGATGTAATCAATTCCTGCGTCCTTCATAATTCCGGCTAAAAAACTCTCCCCTGCGGGAGCGTACCACACATCACCGGTCAAACAGCCGGCAAGTACTTTTTGGGAAAGCTGCTTCGGTTTTTCACGCTTGTATTTCTCGTAGTCCGCACAAAGTTGATCAAAATAGGCCCTCGCTGCGGCTTCTTTACCCGTCAAGGCGCCAAACACTTTGATCCATTCCGCTTTACCCAAAGGATGCGCCTCCTCCCAATCGTAATTCGGTATGGATAGGATTCCTAAGGCAGCTAATTTCTCGGCATTTGGGAACTCTTGGCCGAAACCGCTGTACATGATCAAACTTACGCGCCGTTTCAATAGGTCTTCCGGAGCCAATTGTTGGTCGAAAGAAACCGGTAAAACCTGTCCCTTTTCGATACGCTGACGAATCGTCGGATTCCAAATATATTGCTTGTCCGTAGTAATGGCGATGGCGTCCAAGGCTTGCAGCTCGTGCAACATACCTATGAACGTGGTCGACAAGGCAGCGAGGTGCTTAACAGGAATATCGATCCGTTCCATTTTTTCGGGAATTTGAGCGTGCTGTCCCCTTTTTACCAGTGCAAATGTGCGTTCTGCCTTTCCTGTTTTTGGCGAAAAGATTGTCAACGTTTGAAATCCATCCGTAGAATCAAGCGAAAAATGACGGGCAAAACCAGATCTACTGGGAGTGACTCCGGTCGTTTCATGCGAAGAACAGCCGAACAAAAAAGCGATCAGTACTATCAACAATCCTACACCTCTCATTTCAACAAAGTTTTCATTTTCAACGCGATCGCTTTCTCTTGCTCACTTCCTGTTTCTAGATCAGCAATGATCCGTTGCAGATCGCCTTGATTTCGATTTTGCGATAACTTGTAAGCGGCATCCACTTTGAAAGGCTCCAATCGGGCCACCACAATTTCCGCGGTGTAAGCTTCCAACATCTCTTTCGGAAGTTTCGTTATGTCATGCGGATTGGACCGGTCTTTTTCATAATGATCCGAAACGGCTTTTAAATGTTCCCAAACCTCCTTGTTCGAAAGTAATGTAATGCTTCCGGAAACATGCACTGCTTGGTAATTGTAAGTCGATACATTTTGATGATCATACAATCCGGCACTGACATAAGCCGAAGGACCGGAAACTACCCATTTTCCTAAGGCTCCATTCTTGAGCAATGCTGCTTGCGGATTCTTGGAAGCCAAGTGGAATTCGATCACAAAACCAGCACTATCTCCCCGCAAATAAAAAGGCAAGTGTGAAACTAAGGGAAAACCGTCCATTCCGTTCATGAGAAAAGCACCGAAACGGTTCTGATCTAAAAATGAAAAGATCTCTAAAGGATTGGATTCTCTGAATTCTCGTGGAATGTACATGCGCGTTATACTTGGCTTCAAATATAGTATTGTCATGACGTAAACCCCAATCATCAGATCGAAAAATGGAAAGTTTAACAAAATGAGCGCTGAGTGGATTCGCAAAATTCAACCGGTAAAAAGGCAATTTTACCTCGTCACTTCCGGACATTGGCATCCTTCATTTCTCTCAACATGTCCCGATTAAAACTACCTTTGTAAAAATTTTAGCACATGCGCTTCTCGGAATATCCTTTAGATCCGGCGATAAAAAGTCAGTTGGAAGCAATCGGGTTCAAACGACCTACTGACATCCAATATAAATCCATCACTCCGATTTTAGACGGAGAGGACGTCTTTGCTGTGGCTCAAACGGGTACCGGAAAAACGGCTGCATTTGCCATTCCGATCATTCACAAGCTTACCAAATTAGCCAACAAACCAAAGGCTCCACTGTGTTTGGTGATGGCTCCAACACGCGAGTTGGCAGAACAAATCACGCGGGTTTTTAATGAACTAGCCGCACAAACGACCGTTCGCGCCGTGTGTGTAATGGGAGGAGTAGAACAAAAAGATCAGATCAAAAAATTGCGCAACGGAATTCACATCGCAGTGGCTACTCCCGGAAGAATCTTCGACTTGCGTGCACAGGGAGAACTTTCATTGGAAAATGTGCGATTTTTGGTCATGGATGAAGCCGATCGCATGTTGGATATGGGATTTGCACACGACATGCAGGCCATTCATAAACTTTCCCCGAAAGACCGACAAACCCTGTTCTTTTCTGCGACGATCACGAAAAAGATCAAAGCCGTAGCCTACGACCTGGTACGCGATGCGATCCGAATCCAGATCTCTCCGAAAGACTTGGTATCCAAAAATGTAGACCATGCTTTCATTCGCGTTGAAATGGACGATAAGCGATTTTTCCTAGAAAACATGGTAAAGGAATACGAGGAATTGCGTTTCGTTGTTTTTGTGCGCACCAAAGTACGTTGCGAACGCGTGGTCGCCGCCATGGAACGCGTTGGGGTTGCTTCCGAAGCTTTGCATGGGGGTGTCGAACAGCAAGAACGATTTGCCATTCTGGAACGTTTCAGAAAAGGTGAAAACCGCATTTTGATCACAACAGATGTTGCGGCCAGAGGAATCGATATCCCATCGGTGGATTACGTGATCAACTACGATTTACCGGATCAGGAAGAACAATATGTTCACCGCATCGGACGAACCGGTCGTGGTGACAAGACAGGTCAGGCTTTGGCGTTTTGTAGTCCGCAAGAAGAAGAACTTTTGAAAGCGATCGAAGCGTACATCGGCACCGAGATCGAAGAATTGGAAATCGATAAAAATGAATACAAAACCATTCTAAACGACAGTGAGGACCTGACCTACAACTGGCAAAAATTGATCGATCAAGC
>CAYRVL010000069.1:6603-13550 GCA_964427665.1 uncultured Fluviicola sp.
ACGTGTTGTGACAAACTGAAGATCTCGTTTCCGGTGGCGCCGCCGTAATTCACCAAAACCAATGCTTGCTTTTCGTGCACGCCACAATTCCCTTGTCGATATCCTTTCAAGCCACACTGTTCGATCAACCAACCGGCAGCCAACTTTTCCGTTCCATCACCTTGCGGATAATGCGGTGCATTTGGATGAGATTCTAAAATGCGTTGCGCTAATTCTGCGGACACAACCGGATTTTTGAAAAAGCTTCCGGCATTTCCCAGCACTTTTGGATCAGGCAATTTACTCTGACGAATGCGAATGACAGCTTCCGAGATCGCTTTTACGGATAGCTCACTCACTCCCATTGCCTCCAACTCTTGTTGAATAGCACCGTAACCGGTATGAAATGTTGGTTTCTTCTGCAACATATAACGCACTGCTGTGATCACAAAACGATCTTTCAATGCGCGCTTGAAAACACTTTCGCGATAACCGAAAGCACAATCATCTTTGGTAAATGTGTGAATCTTGCCGGTTGCAATTTCCAAGGCATCTAGCGAATGAAACACATCTTTGATCTCCACACCATACGCACCAATATTCTGCATGGGAGAAGCACCGACACTTCCCGGGATCAAACTGAGGTTCTCGATACCACCCCAACCGTGATGTACCGTGTATTGAACGAAATCATGCCAGACCTCTCCTCCACCGGCTTCGATCACCAACTGATCCTCCTGCTCCTCCACAATTCGAATTCCGCGGATCTTATTGATGATCACAAAGGCATCTACCGGTTTTGTAAACAAGATATTACTTCCTCCACCCAGCAAAAGAAATGGCAATTGTGACGCATTTTGCTCAAGTGCAACACGCAATTCTTCCACGGTATTTACCTCAGTGAGGGCTGCAGCTTGTACATCAATACCAAACGTGTTGTAAGCTGCCATAGAAACATTGTAGCGAATCATAGCACAAAATAAGGCATAAAAAAATTGGCAGCGCACAAGTCACTGCCAATTCCATTCACAATCTGTAGTCAACAATTACTTCAAAATGATCTCATACGGCATGCGCATTTGGATTCCAGTCCAAGCATCCAACTTCGCAAACTTCTCGAGTGCTTCATCCACCACTTTTGGTGTTTTCGTGCGTTTGATCTTCATCATAGCATCCTCATCGTCTTGATCTTCGATTGCTTCCAAGATCTCAGCGAACGGATCTTCTTTCACTTTGGGATAATGGCGCACTACGGCTTCCTTCACTTTCGCTGCTTTCGTTGCGTACTCCAATGCATCTTGAAGTCCACCGATCTTGTCCACCAAACCAACACGAACGGCATCCGTTCCTGTCCATACACGTCCGCGTGCGATCACATCTACCTGAGCTGTCGTCATCCCGCGACCATCAGCTACGCGTTGTTTGAATTGCCCATAGATTGCATCCACCTCTTTCTGAACACGCGTCATTTCATCTGCTGTCAAACGGCGATTCAACGACAACACGCTGTGCGGGTGCGTTTGCACACGATCAAAGGTCAACCCCAAGTTATTTTCCAACATGGCGCCTGTGTAAGGAATCACGCCAAAAACGCCAATTGATCCGGTAATCGTGGTAGGTTCGGCAAAGATCGTTTCTGCTGGTGTGGCAATGTAATATCCACCCGATGCTGCCAAATCACCCATCGAAACCACCAACGTTTTCGATTGAGCGATCAAATTCGCTTCGCGCCAGATCTCCTCAGAAGCCAGCGCACTTCCCCCGGGACTATTGATTCGGAACACAACCGCTTTGATCTTTTTATTCAAACGCACTTCACGCAGGTATTTGCAAATCTCTTTCGAGGTCATTTCATCCCCATCCACAGAGATTGCTCCTTCTGCTGTTACGACTGCCACATTCGCGTCGTCCGATGAAATTCCCATCTGCTCCAAATCAAAGGCGCGCTTCGCATATTTCTCGAATGTCATCAGATCAGACAAGTCATCCAGATCCGCTTTTTTCGCTACCATTTCTTCCACTTCATCGCGGTACTTGATTCCATCGATCAACTTATATTTTACGGCATCATCCATGCGCGCTACTTTCACTTCAGCGGCGATCGCATTCAGTTGTTGGGCCGGGATCTTGCGGTCCTTGGCAATGTCTTTTACCATATCGTCCCAGATGGATTGCAAATAGCGTTGCACTTGCAAACGACTAGAATCACTCATGTTTTCTCGGAAATACGGTTCAACCGCACTTTTGAAATCGTTGTTTGAACCGCGAATCACTTGCATTTCCAATCCCAGTTTATCGAAAGTCTTTTTGAAGAACATCAATTCTGCACCCAGTCCAACAAACTCCATGGTTGTATTCGCAAAGCCATATACTTCACTTGCTGCGGAAGCGATGTAGTATTGTTTCTGCGTGACCACTTCACCGGTTAGATAAGCCACCACAAACTTCCCGGATTTTTTAAAATCATGGATCGCTTGACGCAATTCATACGCAGTTGCAAAACCACAGCTAACAGCTCCTAATTCCAAATAAACACCTTTCACGTTTTTGTCTTCGGCAGCTTTTTTCAAACCAGCTAGCAATTCCGCCAATCCAATCTTGTTATTCATCGTGAAGGTAGAAGCGTTGAATGATTGGTCCGCACGTTCGGCAATCTCCCCGTTCAGGCGCAGGTGTAACACCGCGGATTCCTTCACTTCCGGAGTTTCCGACATCAAACCGCCCAAAACGATCAACCAAAATATCCATCCAAGTGCAGAAAGGATCAAGGAAGCAATAAGCGAAGGCCAGAAAATACGCCAGAATGAAACGGTAACTTTTGTTGTTGACATGATATGTACTTTAATATAGATTACAAAATTAACAGGGACGCGGCGTAGTTGCCATAAAAAAAGTATCAGCTAACAATTCAGGCTGCCATTTGGAAAGAAACCGTTATGAATGGCGAATACCTTATTTTTGCTCTATGAATGAAGTCGTGTTGAGTTTAGGAAGTAATCTGGGAGATCGCGTACATTGGATCCGCAGCGCGTATGACGCGTTGGAAAAACTTGGAGTACAACCACAATTCGACTCATCCGTTTACGAAACCGAGCCTTGGGGATTTGAAGCCGAGAACACCTTTTACAATACGATCCTGGTAGCAAGCTACGATGGCACTCCGGAAGAACTCTTGGCGATCATTCACCGGATAGAACACGAACTAGGAAGAAAAAGAATAGCAGGAACGCGCTATTCTTCACGGACCATTGACATCGATATAGTATTTTTTAACAATTTAGTTTTCCACAACGAATTTCTGCAAATCCCACACCCGAAACTCCAATCGCGAAACTTCGTCTTAGCCCCATTAAATGAGGTGATTCCGAAGTATATACACCCCGTACTTCTTGTTTCTGTTTCCGAACTGTTTCAACAATCCGACGACAATAATCCGGCATTTATCGTTCATTCTCCAATGTTAAGCAATCAATAAATGCGTGATTTTCTGACTGCTAATAATTTTTTTATTTAATATTGCAGGGAATTTTATTGAGGTAGAACTAACAATTGAATATGAAAAAGCAAAGTATCAAAGGATTGGCTTTTGTTGTTGCAACCGGATCACTTGTATCAAGTTGTGATTTGGTAAAGGATTTGCAATACACAGTTACTCCATCCCCATTGGAAATGCACGGAGACAGTGTTCGTGTGAAAGTAGATGTAACATTCCCTGAAAAAGGAATCCGTAAGAAAGCGTCTGCTGAGATCACACCTATGCTAGGTAACACCGCTTTGAAAACTGTAACTGTACAGGGTGAGAAAGCTACCGGTAATGGATCTGTTATCCAGTACAAACCAGGAGGGAAAGTAACTTACACAGATGTTGTAGCTTACAAACCAGAATTCGAGTACACAGAATTGAAAGTAACTGGTAAAGTTTACAAAGGAGGTAAAGAAAAAGAAGGTCAGTTCGAAGATACAGAAATCGCTAAAGGAACGGTAATTACACCGCTTTTGGTAAACAAAGATTTCCGTGTTATTTACGAAAAAGACAACTTCCAACGCGTAACTGAACAGTCAACAATGGCACAGTTCAACTACGAGAAAGCGAAGTCTGACGTTCGTAAAACAGAATGGAAAGACAAAGACATCGTAGATCTTCAAGCTTGGTTGACAGCTGCTCAATCAAACCCTAAGATCAACATCAAGTCAATTAACATTACAGGTTTTGCATCTCCTGAAGGAGAGGTTGGCAAAAACGAATCGTTGTCAACGGATCGTGCTAACTCAGCAAAAACTGCAACAATGGAGGTAGCGAAGAAAGCGAAGAACGACAAAGGTCAGACTGAAGTTTACAACTTGGCTGGTCGTGGTGAGGACTTCGATGGTTTCAAAGTTGAATTGCAAAAGAATACAAAGATCAAGCAAGAAGACAAAGATTTGATCATGCGCGTATTGCAAATGTATTCTGACCCTAACCAACGCGAAACAGAAATGCGTAACCTAGGAAAATCTTTTGTTGAATTGGACAAATCTGTTTTCCCATTGTTGCGTCGTGCTGAAGTGAAAGTGGTTTACGATCTTACAGGATACTCGGATGAGGAATTGAAATCAATTTCAGTTTCTGACCCACAAAAATTGACAATTGAGGAGTTGTTGTTCACAGCTACTTTGACTGAAGATTTGAACGAGAAATTGCGTTTGTACCGTGAGGCTGAGAAAAAAGATCCAGCTGATCACCGTGCAGCAAACAACGTTGGAGCAGTATTGTACCAACAAGGTAAAGTTGCCGAGGCAAAAGCACAATTCGAAAAAGCTAACAGCTTGAAGGATAACGCTATCGCTAAAAACAACTTGGGTGCAGTTGCAGGTGTGAACAACGACCGCGCGAAAGCTTCTCAATTGTTCGCTCAAGCTGGAGGTGCTGGTTCTGAGGTTTCTTACAACAAAGGAATCATCGCAATCCAAAATGGTAAATACAGCGACGCTATCAGCGCTTTCGGTTCTGAGAACACATTCAACAAAGGTCTTGCTCAGTTGTTGAACGGTGATGCTGCTGCTGCAGTAAAGACAGTTGACGCTTCTAAAGACAAAGAAAGTGGACAAGGTTACTACTTGAAAGCGATCGCTGCTGCTGATCAAAGTGATCTAGCGAAAGTGGTTAGCAACTTGAAGAGCGCAATCGGAAAAGATGCTGCTTGGAAAGCAAAAGCTGCTAAAGATCGTGAGTTCTTGAAATATGCTGAAGACGCTTCTATGTCTTTCATCAAGTAATTCAAACATAGCATTTGAAAATCCCGGCTCCAGCAATGGAAGTCGGGATTTTTTTTACCTATTAATTACCTTTTCGAGACAACACGCCACGCTCTCTGAACAAGTATTGGGCATTTGACCGAATGGAAGACTTTTCAGGCAGGAAACGAGTCGAGACTTCCCGAAATGATGCGTTAGAACGCGGTGAGTCACTTCTTCTTACTCACGGGTAAGCACAACAAATCGATCAGAGAGAAACAAAACACCTCACTGCTCACAGATATTAAAAAAACTCAGATAAAGGAAAAATCTACACGCCGGTTGAGTTGCTTTCCTGCTTCGGTTTCGTTATCCGCAATCGGATCGGTTTCCCCCTTAAATTCGATCTGTATCCGATCTCTGGCCAAACCTTGTGCAACAAAATAGTCGATGATAGCTTGAGCTCTGCGTTGGCTCAAATCGACGTTATACGCATCCGATCCCACCGCATCCGTATGTCCGGTAACTTTGATGCGCAGATCAGAATGACCCAAAACCACTTTGACCATGCTATTCAGATACGTTTGATACTCGAGCTTGATCTCGGTTCTGTCAAAATCAAAATAAATCGGGTGGAACACAAAATTCTTGCGCTCAATATCGCGAATCTCAGGGGCTTTACGACCATGTTTGAGATCATCTACAAAAATCGGACGCCACGACTGCAAGGCGATCACCGTTGGATTCGTGGTCACGCTTTGCGAAGAACGATATAGGATAATTTTACCGGAAGTACCTCGACATTCCACACTCGAGAACTTTCCTTGGAGGTATCCGGTTGAATCAATGAAATCGAGGGTAATATCTAAATTACACCACCGATTACCGGAAATATCCTTCTTTTTTTCAACGACAAATTGCTTGAGTGTTGCATGATTTCCAGAGAGCTGACCTTTTAACTTTTTCACCACAAATCCGTCTTTGCCCGGAACCTCCTCCCGAGAACGCGCCACGAAATCGCCCGCACCCGTAAATTCCAGGTAAATAATAGAAGCCTGTTCGGTCTTTTGTCCATCCCGGATCAGAAGTCCCTGCCAAGTTCCCTTTAGTTGACTAAAAACGCCAAACGCATTTACCAACAAACCGATTAAAAAAAGCGATCGCATATCCTATCATTCGAAAAAAACGAAAAAAGGTTGCCTTTCACAACTTTTTTTCATTCAATTTGTTCTATAATTACATTTCTCGCAAAAAGTACACCATGAAAGCATTTTTATTGGGCTGTTTAGCCGTTATAAGTTTATCCTGTATGACAAAAAGTGAAGACCAAACTATTTACCAGTTCAAGGTAAAGGACATTCAAGGAAACGAATTTGATCTTTCCAGCCTGAAAGGCAAAAAAGTTATGATCGTAAACACCGCCTCAAAATGTGGGTTAACACCCCAATATGAGCAACTGGAAACGATTTACAAGAAATATCAAGACAAGAACTTTGTGATTCTCGGATTTCCGGCCAACAATTTCATGGGACAAGAACCTGGCACAGAGGAGGAGATCGCAACGTTTTGCAGTGCCACTTACGGAGTTACCTTCCCGATGATGAGTAAGATCTCTGTGAAAGGAAAAGACATGCATCCGCTGTATAAATTCCTAACGACAAAAGACATGAACGGGCATTCAGACAACAAAGTGAGTTGGAATTTTCAAAAGTACCTGATCGGTGAAGAAGGTAAACTGGAAATGGTTGTTGAAC
>CAYRVL010000070.1:0-6370 GCA_964427665.1 uncultured Fluviicola sp.
TTCATCCTCGAGAAATACAAAGCGCAAGTGGATGCGTTTTATGCAGGGGAGTAAAGTAAAGTCAGTACTACGATTTATGTGATTTGTATTGCTTAAATGATTCATGAAGAATAATTTCATAAAATTACCAAAGCTTTTGTCGCTTTTTTTTGCAATGTTATCACTTCTTATAATTGTTGATTACTTGTTGCCAAAGGAAACTATTGGATCCAAAGTACAAGGTCTAGAAGTTGATAGTACTTATCATCCAAAGTATTCTAGAAGCGCGACCTATAAAATAGTTGTTAATGATCAGTTGATTCGAACTGATTCTGATGCTTACAGTGCACTAACGGTCGGAGATGATATGAATGTTTCAAGAACGTTAATCTTGAATAAGATTATTGCTATTCAGGAGCGTGTCAATCCATTTCGAACGTTTAAAGTTTACGTTGCCCCTTTCACTTATTTCCCGTTGTTTCCAATACTATTTGTTTTGCCTGTTTTATTTCATTTTAACAATCAAGAAACCATTTTTGTAATGGCAGGAAAAATATTTAGTTTGGTTTCAGCATTTGCGTCATTGTTGATGGTGCTTTTTTAAATTTTGAGTTCTATATTCCGCTTTGCATCGCTTAAACTTTTCATTTTATTTAAGCACGGTCATTACTTGTATTATGCTTATTTTATCTGTGCCTTATTATCGAGAGCATGGAGATGATTTACTCGATTCAAGACATAGGGTTCTATATAGCTCTTTGATACTACTGGTCTTTGTTTTAGGAAGTGTTTCAACGATTCTTACAGGTTATGAATCTGTAAGGGTTTCAAAGCGGAAATTACATTGGCATGGAAGGTTGTTTTTGATAATATTGTATCTAGGTGCGTTTGCATCTAATATTGCATTAGCAGTTATGTTCTCCGCGTTAATTGCCAAGGACTTGGAGAAATATGTAATGATCTTGATCCTTACCGTTTTTTCCATCATCTTATTCATCGTATTAGTCTTAGAAATCCACTTTTTACAATATCCACCCAAAAAGCCATTACCTGTTTTGTTGGCACGTCCCGCAAAATTTCTGAGTAGATATTATGTAAGTATAGGGATCAACTTATGTTGGGTTCATTTAGTGGTGTCAAACCCAATTCATCAGACGAATATTTTTGCTTCTATCGCCATTCACACAATGCTTATGATCATTTTTGCTTTCTCCTTTGAGCGTTTGTTCTGGTATGAGGTGATCAGCGATTCTGATTCTAAGAAATCGTATATCCGTACTTTTTTGGCAATACTAGCTGTGTTAATTAGCGGGATTTTACCTATTTACTTAGGGTAATAACCGATTCAACAATTATATCGCGTCCTTCGTTTGCTCCATCATCTGTGCAAGGAAATCGCGGGCACGGAATAGTTGTGCTTTCACCGTACCTAACGGCAAGTTCAATTCGTCAGCGATCTCCTCGTAGCTCAATTCTTCGAAGTAGCGCTTCTCGATCAATTCGCGGTAACGCGGCTTCAATTTACTTACCAAATGGCGCATGTGCTTCACCTTTTGGTTATGAATGATCGCTTGCTCCGGATCGTGCGTGGTTGATTTTGCATCTATACGTACGCTTTCACCGTCGTCGTTCGTGTAACCCGTATCCATGGACGTCAGCTTGATACGCTTTTTACGGATGAAATCGATGCAGTTGTTGGAAGCAATTTTGAATAACCAGGTACTGAAAGCAAAACTTGGGGAGTACTGATCCAGGCGACTGAACGCTTTTCCAAAAGCTTCAATGGTCAAATCGTCGGCATCGTCTTGGTTGCGAACCATTTTCATCATCATGAAATAGATCGACTCCCGGTAACGCTCCATCAAAGCCGCATAAGCAGCCTGATCACCGTTTCTGGCTTGTTCAACCAAGGTCAGATCGAGTTTGGCTTTATCCGATAAGTGTTCGCCTGTTATTTCCATTGCGACGATCGTTTTTGTAAGGTAGAATAATAAAAGAACGGTAAAGCCACGACGTACATCAGATCGAGAAGAGGCAATGCTGCAATGAACTTATTGGACTTCAATCGTTGGAAACATTTCCCCAAAAGCCACCATTTCAACAGGATTACCAATCCAAATCCAGCAACGGCATGAATCCACCAATTCGCTTGACTTACCAAAATAACGAAAGATATCAGCAGCATCCACAGGGTACCCGGATAGATTCCTAACATTGTCTTTTTGAAAAAGTTGTAACGCGGCGCTGTACTGTAGTGTCGGGCTTTCTGCAAGATAAATGTTTCCCAGGTCGATTTTCCATCGCTGTGCATGAACGAATCCGGAGAAATCTGGATCGCCGTGTTCTTGCGTGTCGCTGTTTGTTGAACGAACAAATCGTCGTCGCCGGAAGGTAAGGAGTAATGCGACTTGAATCCTTTCACGCTGTTAAAGAGCGTTTTCGTGTAAGCCATGTTGCGTCCGACTCCCATGTAAGGCAAACCGTTGATCGCCATCGAGAAATAATGAACTGCGATCATCGTCGTGTCAAAGCGGATCACTTTATTCAAAAATCCAGGCTCGGTTTTATACGGTCCGTATCCCAAGATCAGTTGCTTTTGCTCCGAAAACTGCTCGGCCATGCGCACCAGCCAGTGATCACTCGATGGACTGCAATCGGCATCAGTCAGGATGAGGTGTTCAAAACGCGCTTTTTTAATTCCTAAAGTAAGTGGCAGTTTCTTGGAAGCCTTCATGTGTTGATTCCGCTCCATTTCGATGACCACCAAATGCGGATAACTGCGTTGTAATGCATCTAACAGGTACTTCGAATCGTCAATCGATTGGTGGTTGATCACAATGACTTCAAATTCCGCAGGATAATACTGGTCCAGGATCTTTGGTAAGTTTTCAAACAAGTTATCTGATTCGTTGCGGGCTGCAATCACCACCGAAACGGGCGGCAATTGCGGGTTTTGCTTAGCAGGTTTCCGATAGGCAAGTCGACCAAAGAATAGAATAATGTAGATCACCTGAAAAAAAACGAGACCAACAAAGATCCAGAAAGCGTAAAACAGGAATGGTTCGTTATAATGTGGAATGATCTGCATGAAATGGATAATACAGGTGCAAAGATGGGGCGCATTGTGAAAAGGGATTATCTTTGCAACGTTTATTTTTCAACACAATTATGCACTTTGAACTGAAGCATACCGATCCGCAATCAAAAGCACGTGCCGGATTACTCCATACAGACCACGGTACCATTGAAACACCGATCTTCATGCCGGTGGGAACGCAGGGTTCCGTAAAAGGGGTGCATCAGCAAGAATTGCGCGACGATGTGGAGGCACAGATCATCTTGGGAAATACCTTCCACTTGTATTTGCGTCCCGGTCTAGAGGTGTTGGAAGCTGCCGGTGGTTTGCATCAGTTCATCGGTTGGGAACGACCGATCTTGACGGATAGCGGTGGATATCAAGTGTATTCTTTGGCAAAATCCCGCAAGATCACTGAAGAGGGAGTACGCTTTCAGTCGCATCACGATGGAAGTTATCATTTCTTCTCGCCCGAACGCGCCATTGACATACAACGAGTGATCGGGGGCGATATCATCATGGCGTTCGACGAATGTACACCGTATCCCTGTGATTACGACTACGCAAAACGATCCATGCACATGACGCATCGCTGGTTGAAGCGTTGTATCGCACAAATGGAGAGCACAGAACCAAAATACGGCTACGAACAGGCACTTTTCCCGATCGTTCAGGGAAGTGTATACCCGGACCTGCGCAAGGAATCTGCGGAATTTATCGCGGAGCAAGGAGGAATCGGAAACGCCATCGGTGGATTGTCAGTTGGCGAACCGGATGAGGACATGTATTCCATGACAGACCTTGTTTGTTCGATATTGCCCGCTGATCGCCCGCGCTATTTAATGGGAGTAGGAACGCCGGTGAATATTTTGGAAGGGATCGCTTTGGGTGTGGATATGTTCGATTGTGTCATGCCGTCCCGCAACGCGCGCCACGGTATGCTCTTTACATCGGAGGGAACGATCAATATCAAGAACCAGAAATGGGCGATGGATTTTTCACCTATCGATCCAAATGGAACGGCATACGTGGATAAAGTGTACACGAAAGCGTATTTGCATCATTTGGTGCGTGCAAAAGAAAATTTGGCCATCCAGATCGCAACGATCCATAACTTAGCGTTCTACCTCAATCTGGTAAAAGAGGCACGCCGCAGAATATTGGATGGAACTTTCCGTTCCTGGAAGGACGAACAAGTTAAAAAACTCGGTCAACGCTTGTAATGCTTAAAATTCTCGATCGCTATATCATTCGGAAGTTCCTGACAACTTTCTTTTTCATGCTCGGTGTGATCATGCTTCTCGCAATGGTATTCGATCTGGCAGAAAGGCTGTCGGAATTCATCGAAAATCAAGCTCCTGTTCAAGATATAATCCTGGATTACTACCTGAACTTCCTGATGTTCTACGGAAACACCTTCTCTTCCATGATCGTGTTTATTTCCGTCATCTGGTTCACAGCGAAGATGGCTCAGGAAACGGAGATCATCCCCATGCTCAATAGTGGTCGACCATTTATCCGCATTATGCGACCGTACATGATCGCTGCAACCATTCTGATGTTGATGTCATTGGTTTTGAATCACTTTGTATTGCCGCGTTCCAATCGGGTGCGTTTGGATTTTGAGGAGCGCTATTACCGCGATAATTTGGTCGTAGAGAATTACAACGCCGAATTTCCGGGGAAAACTTTCGTTCATTTTGCTACTTACGTTGCGTCGGCCAGTATGGTGAATGAGTTTGTGGTAGAACAATACAATGAAAAGAACCAATTGACACGTTTTCTCAAAGCCCGAAGCGCTACCTGGGATGCGAAAACCAACTCCTGGCGACTCGTCGATTATTACGAACGGATCGTTACACCGCCAAAGGAAGTCGTGAACGCCATCGGTGAAAAAGAATTGGTATTTACCAATGATCGCATTATTCAGGCCAAGGAAAAAGACACCTTGTTTCCATTTAAACTGTCTGAAATGGCACAGCGCGACAATGTAGCGGAGGCGATGACGTATACGGAGTTGCGCGACTTCATCCGCAAAGAGAAGGAAAAGGGAAATCCCAATGTGCCCAACTACGAGATCGAGTTGCATCAACGCACCTCCTATCCGTTTGCGACCTATGTCCTTACTTTGATCGGTGTTTCTGTTTCCAGTCGTAAAAAGCGCGGTGGGATCGGGATCAATCTGGCCATCGGTTTCGTATTCGTGTTCATTTACATTTTCGCCATGAAGGTGACTACCGTTGCTGCGATCAAAATTGGTTTTCCGCCCGTAGCGGCTGTTTGGATCCCCAACATGCTGTTTGGTATTCTTGCCTTGTTCATGTACCGTATAGCTCCGAAATAAATGCGGTTTTTAGTAGTCATAGCTTGTTTGATCAGCGGTTTTACCTGGTCGCAGATCGTAAATATTGAGAACAAACGCATTTACGACGACACATCCGGTTGGAGTGGCAGTTTGGATGCAGGATTTTCGGCGCAGCAAAACGGACAGTTGTTCTACAATTTGAATTTCCGTCCGCGTGTGCAGTACAAAACCCGCAAGAATCATTTTTTCGTACTTGGCGATCTGGCTTACACCGGTTCCAATGCTCAGACCTATACGAATACGGGGATGATGCATTTTCGGTATGCGCGACGGATTAAAAACGGACCTTGGAAATGGGAATTCTACACGCAGGTCCAATACAATGAATTGTTGAATCAACGGTTGCGTACCTTGGGCGGTACCGGTTTGCGCTGGAAATTTGTGGATACCAACAACATTCGTTTTTTCGTTGGGTCTTCGTTTTTTTACGAGTATGAAGTGCTGCAATCGGATGGCGTGATCAACGAGGCCGTGCGTTGGAGTAATTATTTGAGTTGGTTTATTACCAAAAAAGGACTTTCGTTCACCGGGATCACCTACTTTCAGCCACAGATCGATCGCCTGGACGATTTTCGCTTTTCGGGTCAATACACACTCGGCATCGGTCTCACGAAGCGCGTCGACGTGCGCCTCGAATACAACATGTTCTACGACTCCAATCCACCAACAAATATCCGTAAGATGGTCTTTTCCACCAGTGCCGGCGTGCGCCTCAAATTAGGAGAGTGATCAGGTTATTTGTGATGAATGATATTCCAACTTTTAATCCAGTCCTTCGTCTACTGTCTACTGTCTAACGTCTTTTGTCTTTCGTCTAATGTCTAATGTCTAACGTCTTTCGTCTAATGTCTTTCGTCTAATGTCTAACGTCTTTTGTCTAATGTCTTTCGTCTCCCGTCTCCCGTCTCCCCGTCCTAACATCAAAAAATCACCTAATCCACATCAACTTC
>CAYRVL010000070.1:6470-13490 GCA_964427665.1 uncultured Fluviicola sp.
CGTCTCCCGTCTCCCCGTCCTAACATCAAAAAATCACCTAATCCACATCAACTTCTCCCGTTCCACCTTCAAGCGCAAAAACCCAAAAGAAACCGTCAGGATAGGACCTTTGATCTCTTCCACGGTACCGCTTTGTTTCGTTTCGATCATTTTTACAGTCGAACCTATCACAATCTTGTCTCGCTGATACGGATCTTGTTCCGGAGCTTGTTTTTTCTGCTTTTTCTTGGGTGTCGGTTTGTTCGAAGCTTGCATCAGTTCTGCTTTCTTGCGTGCTTCTTCGATCTTCGATTTTTCCATCATCAGGTACTTGCGTACGTCTTCCAACAAGGGAGCATTGATGTCTTTGCGTTTTCCCTTGGTTTGGTAGCGATCGATGAATGATTTCATCTTTTTACCGGCATTTAAAAAAGTGTTGTTCTTTTCAATGGTGTCTTGTTGCGTGCGCAGACGTTCTTCAAAACGCTGTTTTTTCTCCTCGTATTCCAAGCGTGCTTGCAAGGCTGTTTCTTGTGCCTCGATATGTTCCTTGTTCAAGCGCTCCAGGTACATTTTTTCTTTCGAAAGATCGCTGAGCAATTTGTCCATCTTCACCCGCTTGTTGTCGAGCTTCGATTTCGCTTTTTCGATCAATGGCAGCGGAATGCCATTCATTTGCGCTACTTCGAAAGTGAAGGAACTTCCCGGCTGTCCCATCGAAAAACGGTACATCGGTTCGAGGGTTTCGGTGTTGAACAACATACAGCCGTTGATCGCTTGAGGCAATTGATCCGCCTTCAATTTGATAGAGCCATAATGCGTAGTGATCACCGCGTAGGACCTTCTTTGGTACAATTCTTCAAAGAAAACTTCAGCCAAAGCACCACCTAGTTCCGGATCCGATCCCGTTCCAAATTCGTCGAGTAACAATAATGTGCGCTTATTGGACACGTTTAGGAAGTGCCGCATGCGCTTCAAACGGTAGGAGTAGGTACTCAATTCGTTTTCGATACTTTGATTGTCACCGATATCCGTCAACACTTGCTGGAAAAAGCAGAATTTTGAATTGGGATGAACCGGTAAAAGCAACCCTGCTTGCAACATTACTTGCAGTAAACCGATGGTTTTGAGCGTGATCGATTTACCACCCGCATTCGGACCGGAAATTACGAGCATCCGCTTGTCCTGATCCAAGATCAACGATTGCGGAAATGTTGGTTTTCCGGCATTTTTATTGGCGCGCCATAGAATCGGATGGTAGGCATCGATCAATTCAATGCGCGTCTGCCGAACAATACCCGGTAACACCGCATTTTGTTCGATAGCGAATTTTGTTTTTGCTTGGATGAAATCGAGTTCTACCAACAAGTATTGATACCCTTCGATCAAGGGCAAATGATGTGCAATTTCACGCGTAAGTTCTTGCAAGATGCGAAAGATCTCTTTACGCTCATCGTCGAGTACGAGTTCCAATTCGTTGTTCAAAGGAACGTTGATCGCCGGCTCAATGAAGGTCAGGCTTCCCGTTTTGGATGATCCTACAACCATGCCGCCGATCTTGCGCTTGTGACTTGACAGTACGGTCAACACGCGGCGTTCATTCACAAAGGCTTCTTTGGTTTCCCCCAACAACCCATCTTTCAAAAAGCGACGCATTTCCTTTTCGAAATTGCGATTGATCTGATTACGCAATTTATTGATTTGCTGGCGAATCGCTGCCAATTCCGGTGAAGCATCGTCTTTGATCTGACCCTTGCGGTCGAATACACGTTCGATGGATTCGATGAGGTCCCGTGTAAAATACACCCGGTCTAACAAACCACACAATTGCGGATAATCTTGCGTACGTTTATCGAAGAAATGCAGGATGCTATTCACCAGATCAGAAGCTCGGACAATGCGCACGAACCCTTCTTGTTGCAAAACAGCATTGCGGATCGGAAGTAATTTGATCTCGGCTTGCAGTTCCTCGAAATCCAGTGCAGGAAAAGATTCTCCCTCTGTCCGGATACGGCGCATTTCTTCAACGCGTAATAATTGCGCTTCGATGTCCGCAAAGTCATTCGACGGAATCAGTTGATCCAAACGCTTTTGTGCAGATGGACCGATAGCGTATGCCACCAACCATTCCCGAATCTGATTGAATTCGAGGTCGCGTAACGTTTGTTGATCAAAACCTTTCATGGCGCAAAAGTAAGGACTATAATGTAAGTGACTATTATTCTTAGAATGGTTCACCGCGCATTTTGTTCATTCCGGGCTAATTTCCTTGGGTAGAAAGAATAAAGCTCGTAATTATGACGATCAGACGATGGACATTTTCTATTTTTGAGCATTATGAAGATCATTTCCTTTAATGTGAACGGTATCCGAGCGATCATGCAAAAGAGTTTTGCTGCGGATATGCGTGCCGTGAATGCAGATATCATTTGTTTGCAAGAAACGAAAGCAACGGTGGAACAGGTGAAAGAGGCCGTGAAAGAATTGGGCGATTACCACGTCTTTGCCAACGAAGCAGAACGCAAAGGATATTCCGGTACGGCAATCCTCACCAAACAGTCTCCGTTAGCGGTTACTTATTACATCGGACATGTGGATCACGATAACGAAGGTCGGGTTACCTGTGCAGAATTTGACGAATATTTCGTAGTAACAGTGTATGTTCCAAACTCAGGAAGTGAGTTGTTGCGCTTGGGGTATCGTCAAGATTGGGATAAGGAATTTTTAGCCTATTTGAAGCGATTGGAGACTCAAAAACCGGTCATCGTGTGTGGCGATTTCAATGTGGCGCACAAAGCGATCGATCTGGCCCGTCCAAAAGAGAATTACAACAAAGCCGCCGGTTTCATGCAAGAGGAGATCGATGGCATGGATGCCTACGCCGCAAACGGATTAGTGGATACCTTCCGTGCCTTGAATGGCGAAGAAGTGAAGTATTCCTGGTGGAGCTACCGCGCCGGAGCCCGTCAAAAGAACATTGGCTGGCGGATTGATTACTTTTTAGTTTCAGAATCGTTTTTACCGCGTGTGAAGGAAGCGTTCATCCTCAATGATGTCATGGGTTCTGACCACTGTCCGGTGGGGGTGATCATTCAGTGACCCTTTTTCTTTTACCTTTGCCGCACAAATCAAGCACATGAAAGTCACCGGTTTCTCCTTTGTTAAAAACGCGATCATTTACGATTATCCCGTGGTGGAGGCCATTCGCTCCATCTTGCCTATTTGCGATGAGTTTGTGGTGGCTGTCGGAAAATCGGATGATGAAACACTGGAATTGATCCGGTCGATCGATCCCAATAAGATCCGCATCGTGGAAACGGTTTGGGATGAGTCGCTGCGAGAAGGCGGTCGCGTGTTAGCGATTGAAACCGATAAGGCATTCAAAGCCATTTCGAAAGACTCCGATTGGGCGTTCTACATTCAAGGCGATGAGGTCGTTCATGAAAAGTATTTGCCCATAATCCGTGAGGCAATGGAGAAATACAAGGATCATCCAAAAGTGGATGGACTCTTGTTTCATTACAAACATTTCTACGGTTCTTACGATTATGTAGGTGCTTCGGCATCGTGGTATCCCAATGAGATCCGCGTGATCAAGAATGACCCGAGTATTTACTCTTACCGCGATGCGCAAGGCTTTCGGAAAGGAAATGACCAGAAATTAAATGTCGTTCCGATCGAAGCCTACATGTACCACTATGGCTGGGTGAAGGCGCCCAAAGCAATGCAGCGGAAGCAGGAGAATTTCAACAAATACTGGCACGACGATCAGTGGGTGGAAGAACATGTCGTAAAAGCGGAGGAGTTTGATTATGAAGGGCATGTGCGCGAACTGGAGTTGTTCACCGAAACGCATCCAGCAGTCATGTTGGATCGTATTCAACGCTTGAACTGGAAATTCTCTTACGACATTTCCAAACGCAAAAAAAGCACCAAAGACAAATTGAAAGCGTTCTTGAAAAGTATTGGTTGGGACACGACTTATCGCAACTATACGGTCGTCAAGGTCAAATAATCCCAGACATGCTTCAAGATAAACGGCAGATGAAGACTGTGTTAACAACTTTGTTCATTCGCTCTTTGTAACTAAATCTAAAAATTTCCACGCTCCACGAGAGTCACTTTTGTATCTTTGTTTTTATGGAAGAACAACAAGCACCGAATTCCCGCAGAACGGGAGCGCGAACACGCAATGTGGTCACGCCTTTAGCGAACGAAATGGGTCGTGTTCCTCCGCAAGCTGTGGAGGTAGAACAAGCTGTTCTGGGCGCTATGATGCTCGATAAGAATGCCGTGACCGATACCATCGATATGCTCTCCGCTGAAAGTTTCTACGATCCGAAACACCAATTCATCTATGGTGCCGTGCGCGATCTGTTCGGAACTTCCAATCCGATTGACTTGTTGACAGTAACCCAGCGTCTGAAAGATAAGGGCGAACTGGAAGCAGCCGGAGGTGTGGTGTACATTTCTTCCCTGACGCAACGCGTGGCTTCTTCAGCGCACGTGGAATACCATGCACGGATCATTTCGCAGAAATATATCCAGCGCGAACTCATTCGCATGTGTTCCGAAACCCTGCGCGATGCCTACGATGAAACCTCCGATGTGTTTGAGTTGTTGACCAAAGCAGAAGGACAATTGTTCGGTATCGCAGAAAACAACATGAAAAAATCAATCGCTACCATGCAATCGGTGGTCAGCGAAGCAATACAAGAAATTGAAACCGCGTCTAAGAATAAGGAAGGACTTTCAGGTGTACCTACCGGATTCCGTGGTTTGGATGCCTTAACTTCAGGTTGGCAGCGCTCGGATATGATCGTAATCGCTGCGCGTCCGGCGATGGGAAAAACGGCTTTCGTACTTTCCATGGCGCGCAATACGGCGGTAGATTACAACATGGGGGTTGCGATCTTCTCCCTGGAGATGTCAAACGTACAGCTTGTGAAACGTTTGATCGCTTCCGAATCCCGTATCTCTGCCGAGAAATTGCGTAAAGGAAACCTGGAAGATCACGAGTTTCAACAATTGTACACCCGTGTCTCGAAATTATCTACAGCGCCGATATTCATTGATGATACACCAGGATTGAGCGTATTCGACTTACGTGCAAAATGCCGCCGTTTAAAAATGCAATACGATATCCAAATGGTCATCATCGATTACTTGCAGCTCATGTCGGCCGGTGGTGGTAAAGGAACCGGTAACCGCGAACAAGAGATCTCAACGATCTCGCGTTCCATCAAAGAGATTGCCAAAGAATTGAACGTGCCGATAATTGCCTTGTCGCAGTTGAGTCGTTCCGTGGAAACGCGTGGTGGAGATAAACGACCGGTGCTTTCCGACTTGCGTGAATCCGGTGCGATCGAGCAAGATGCCGATATCGTTGGGTTCTTGTACCGTCCGGAATATTACGGATTGATGCAAAACGAAGACGGCTCCTCGAACCAAGGGGTAGGTGAAGTGATCATCGCGAAACACCGTAACGGTGCCTTGGATACCGTACGAATGCGTTTCGTTGGTCAGTTCGCACGTTTCGAAAACATGGAAGACACGTATGCAGCAGGAGGACAGGATTTCAATCCAACATCCATGTCGGCAGGAATGTCCGTAAATACCGGATTTGACGAAGCACCGCGAACCATCACCTTGGGATCCAGCATGAACAACTTGCCGGACGATGATTTCAGCTCCAGCGATGAAGTGCCTTTCTGATCCAATGGTTAAAAAATGACAAGGTGCTTGCAACGTACTTGATTTGCTGCTATCTTTCAAAACGATTTACAACGAAATTATGCGTTTAACCCTCGTACTTTTCTTTTTGTTGCTTGCCCAATGGTCGAGTGCCAGTTCCATTCTGGTGCCTATGGACAACCGCCAAACGAATCACTTGAAAGCTTACGGTGTCTCGTTTTGGGTCTTGGAAAACGACGTGGTCATGGAGTGGTTGCTCAACTACCGCGGGGGGTCCTTCTTGTTTCCGCACCTGAAAACAATTGAAGAGGAATTGATCATTCGCGGCGTGAGCTACGAAATCGTTTCTGATGGACAGGTGAATGCGATCCGCACCGAGATCGGAAATCCGGAGACGAACATGGAGATCGTACAATTGGAGAAAGCGCCCAAAATTGCCGTGTACACCCCAAGTTCCGCCTTGCCGTGGGACGACGCTGTGACGATGGTGTTGGAATACGCTGAAATTCCCTACGACAAAATCTACGATTCAGCGATCGTGATGGGCGTGCTGCCGAAATACGATTGGTTGCACTTGCACCACGAAGATTTCACCGGTCAATACGGAAAATTTTACAGTGCCTTCCGCAATGCGCCTTGGTACATCCAACAGGTGGAAGATGCCGAGGCGGACGCGAAAATGCTCGGTTTTACCAAAGTATCCCAGCTCAAACTAGCCGTTGCGAACAGCATCCGCAATTTCGTGATCGGTGGTGGGTTCTTGTTCACGATGTGTTCCGGAACCGATAGTTTTGATATTGCACTCGCAGCCCATGCCACCGACATTTGTGAACGGATGTTCGACGGTGATCCACGCGATCCAAATTGCCAGCAAAAACTGGATTACAACTACACCTTCGCCTTCAAAGATTTTACCTTGTACCAAGATCCGATGTTGTACGAATACTCGAACATCGACGGTACCGACCTGCACCGCATTCCGGAATCGCAAGACAAGTTTACCCTCTTCGAATTCTCCGCCAAATGGGATGTCGTACCAACCATGTTAACGCAGTGCCACACCGACGTGATTGCCGGTTTCATGGGGCAAACAACCGATTTCCGTCGCGACTTGATCAAGCCGAACGTCTTGGTGATGGGTGAGAACAAAGAGCTCAATACCGCGCGCTACATCCACGGCGAAATGGGGCAGGGCACCTGGACATTCTACGGCGGACACGATCCGGAAGACTACCAGCACAAAGTAGGCGATCCACCAACCGATCTCAATTTACATCCAAATTCCCCGGGCTACCGACTCATCCTCAACAACATCCTCTTCCCGGCCGCGAAAAAGCAAAAGCGGAA
>CAYRVL010000071.1:0-13211 GCA_964427665.1 uncultured Fluviicola sp.
GTTTCAATGTTTCAATGTTTCAATGTTTCAATGTTTCAATGTTTCAATGTTTCAACTTTCGAATGATGCAACATTTCAATGATGCAACATTTCAACTTTCGAACTTAGCAAAGTTGCTAAGTTCGAAAGTTCCAAATTTGAAACATTGCATCGTTGATTACTTGCAAACCTCATCCCAGAAAACGAATTTGCATTACCTTTATCCCATGCAAAAATTCCTCATCATTCAAACGGCTTTTCTTGGAGATGTGATCCTCGCGACTCCCGTGCTGAGCGAATTACGCAGACTGTTCCCGGATGCTCAGATCGATTTTTTGGTGCGAAAAGGTAACGAAGGACTACTCCAAAATCATCCTTGTTTGAACAAAACACTGGTTTTCGATAAAAAGCAAGGGAAATGGAAGCAAATACGAAATTTGATCCGCCAGATCCGATCCGAAAGGTATGATACGGTGATCAACCTGCACCGATTCGGTAGTTCCGGACTCATCGCCTGGAGGTCGGGTGCAAAATCGATTATCGGCTTCGATAAAAATCCATTTTCCTTTTCGTTCACGATCAAGATCACGCATGAAATAGGAAATGGCAAGCATGAAGTCGAACGCAACTTGCAAACAATTCACCATCTGGGTGCCAATCCTCTTGTGCGACCGTCACTCTACCCAGACGCCGAAGATTTCAAAAAGGTCGAAAACCTCAAACAGGAAAATTATTTCATCCTCGCTCCTGCCTCCGTTTGGTTCACCAAACAATTACCGGAAACAAAATGGATTGAGCTTGCACAACAATTGACCGTAAAAGGAAACGTTTTTCTGATCGGGGGACCAAATGATCAGGAATTGTGTAACCGTATTATTCGACAAGCTAACTTACCCGCATCGGCAAACTTAGCCGGAAAATTGTCCATCATGCAATCCTGCGCCTTGATCCGAGATGCGAAACGTTGTTTTGTCAATGATTCCGGACCCTTGCACATGGCATCTGCGATGAATACACCAACAACGGCATTTTTTTGTGCTACGGTCCCAGCTTTCGGATTCGGTCCACTTGCTGAAGATAGTGAGGTCCGCGAGACCTCCGAAAAACTGGCTTGCAGACCCTGTGGTTTACACGGAGGGAAAAACTGTCCGAAAGGACATTTCAAATGTGGCGAGATCGCAATCGATTATTGACGTTTCTGTTTCTTTTTTAAACTTCCCGCATCTAAGAAAAAGAGTGCCTTCACAGAAAATGAATTCAATTGCGGTTCATTGAACAAACCGTTGAACGTTCTAAAATAACTGTAATCCAAGTTGTTCTTTTGCGCATAAATATTGTACTTCCATAAAAAGAGTAATTCACTACCCGGATACATCACCCAACGGAAACTCAGATCCACGGTAAATGCATTGAAAGAGGTGTTGTGAATGGACTCCCCTGCCGCGTTCAATCCCGTGTAATTCGTCGTGAAACGTTCTCCATTGGATTGCAAAGCCGTAAAACCTTTGTAGCGAACCTCCTGCCAATAATGGTTCAATTTCAAGGTCATCCCCATGCGATTCGTAAACGTGTAGTCTGCCGAAATGGAATTATTCACGATCCAGCGATCGCGCGTACCAATCGTAATTTGTCCCGTATAAACGGTATCCGTAACTCGTACGTACCCATAATTACCCGCGTAGTTGGTCACACCAGTCGCAACTACCACAAACAACTTATTGGAAAAACGAAAACGTGGCGAAACTTCTCCGTCAATCATATACATACCGGGTGTTGCATAAAACCGGTTGTACAAGGAAAGATCTAACGCGTATTTTTTAGAGTAATCGCTCGAATAAAATCCACCAAACTGCACAGACTGTGGATAGATCACCGGTATTCCTTCAGATCGCGATTCGAAATAATCATACTCCTGCACGGGCCACAAACTGAGATCTACTCCGGCAGTCAAAAAATTGCGGAAGGTGGCATTCGCGGACGTGGCGATTGTCCAGTAATTAAACCGCGATGGTGCATACAAATATTCAATATTCGTTGATGCACTCACCGTTCTTCGTAGCATATTTCGTTTCGGTTTGTAACCCACCAATTTGATCTTGCCCACCACTCCGCGATAATTGTTTCGGGCCAAAAATCCCAATTCATTTGGATCATAACTGTTGCTGCATTCGTAATAATCCACATTATACGTAAGATCTCCCTGAACTTTGCCAAATGAAAGAAAAGCTGAATGTCCGTTGCTGACGACACCCATCAACTGATTGCTCGAAAACTTGGAATTACCCACTAAATTGTAGCGCCGACTTTTGCTGAACAGAGAAAGCTGAACGTGTGTCACGTTGTTCAAGGCGCGCACCTCCGGACGCAAAACATGTGTGTTCACAATGGCCAGATTCCCGTTGTTGCTTAAATTTTGACTAAACACCAACACGTTGTAATTTGAAAATGGATGCGCCATGACAGTTCGTTCCAGCCCCAGAGAATCTCGATAACGTACTTCCGAGCGTTGTTCGATCGCGTTGAACACGCCGATTCCCAGTCCTTTCTTTGTTCTACCGGAAACCTTCATCGCATTGATCAATTGTGCTTGAGAGGGTGCACTTACAACTTCATTTCCTGTATTTTGCAATGAATCCACAACAAATGAACCTTTGTACGTGCTTGCACCAATCCGACGGGTGTAAAACACGTCTCCCAATCCAAACAGGTCCATTCCTTCCAAAAAGAAAGGTCGATTTTCGTTGTAACGCACTTCGAACGGACTTAAATTCAAGATCAATCGATCCGAAACCGCTTGTCCAAAATCAGGTACCAGAGTTGCATCCAATGTAAACGACTCAGACAATCCGTATTTCAAATCCATTCCAAACCGTGGTCGAAATCGCCATTCCTGTCCTCCCGTTTGATCGTTGTAAAAATTCTCAACATAAGCGGTGGTGTATGGCGATAGCGATAAGCGCAGGGGACTTTTCAGTTGTTCAACCCCGGCAAGTTTACCGCTTTGTGTCAATTCTCCAAAAACTTGAGGTAATACCGGATTCCAGTAAGAATTTTCTCGTCTTCTTCTAACTTGTCGTTTAAAATTGATCTTCCAATTTTGAACTTGCACATCCGGAAAACGCAATTGCGTGTAAGGTATGCGCATTTCCAAACTCCAACCAAACTTGGTCAGTACGACCTTGCTCTTCCACACTGCATTCCAAGTCATGTCGGTAGAATTCTGACCGAGGATCGCGTCCAATTCTACACCGGCTGCTGTTGCAAAGAATCCGAAACCATTTTGTCCAGCCCCATACGGATCTATCAACACGCCAAACCAATCGGCATTCCCGAAATCGTCTCGTTGAGATAAAATCGCCAAAACGGAGTCGGGATTTGGATCGAATAACTGTGCTCCAAAATAAATCGCATCAGATCCATAAACGACCTTTACCTCTGTTCGAAAAGGCGTTAACTCGCCAACCGTAGGAAAGTTTGTTCGAAATGAATCTGCAACAGGTGCCTGATTCCAAAATGGTTCGTTTAAGATCCCGTCCAATGTGACATCTTGGTCTATGCGCAATGCCTTTACCGTTCGTTGGGCAAATAAACTGGACAATCCAAATACAAAAATGGCAATCAGCTGTATGCGAAAAATGGAATTCACGGCGCAAAAATCGGTAATTTATGCAGGAAAATGATCAACCATTCTACGAAATGACGAAATTCGTTTGTGAACTGCATCGAATCATTTCCCAAAGCAACCTGTAACTTGCGAATCCTTGAACCAAACATCATTTTTTGAAACAATTTGAACAGTCAAATTGTTGCGATCGCTCCAATTCCTTTTCAATTCAGCGAAAGTTGGATAGGTCGCAGGGATTTTTCGGGATGAACCAAACGCTGAATGCTACTTGTTTGCCAACCTTGCACTTCACTTGGACTTGCTACGCCGCGCGTTCGGTAAAAATATTTCTGCCCTGAAAAAGCAATGTTCCACCCCTCGGATGCCCGGTCGATCTGTATTTTCTGTCCGCCCCAACGCACAATCTGATGCGCTTTGATCACCGGAACGATCTCCGTTTGGATTCCTGCATAGCGAACATAATCTTGGATTTCTCGAGGCACTGTCAGCATATCCGGTCGTTCTGGTTCATAAAGCACCAAAGCTGTGGGACCCGATCGATAGATCAATTGCAAATGTTTCGCTACAGGTACGATCAACTCTTTTTCCCGAAAATAGATCAGTCTCTCAACAGAAACAACGACCAATACGGCCACAAAAAGCGAGCTCGTAAGAAAAACATGTTTTTTACGACTCAAGGACCAAAAAATAGCGCTCAGAAAGAGAATCATGGCCATCAATTGCCACAGTTTAACATGAAATCCTCCGGAAACAGCACCGGGAATGGAATCCACCCAAGTGACCCAATAAACGAGTGCCACAATGGACAGTGAGAACACAAATGCCACGATCCCATTCAGGAAAGGAATCCAAGCGGTAAACAAAAAAATTATTCCGGCCACCAAAACAAAAAAACCGAATAACATGACACCCAAATTCGCAAGAGCGAAATAATTCGGGAATTGATAGAACCAAAATAAGGTCAAAGGCATCGTCGTGATGGTAGCGGCTAAACCAACAGCAGTGCCTTCCCAAACCATCTCGAGCCATTTATTGGAGACTGATAACAGATTGTGGATTGCAGGATACAAAAAGAAGATTCCGAACATGGCTGCGTATGTTAATTGAAAACCAATGTCGTACAACACGAACGGATCCAAAAAGAACAACAGGATCGCAGACAAAAACAAACTGTTCACCGCACTGTTTTGTCGCTGGTACAATTGTCCCATAGCCAAAATACTGAACATGATCACCGCGCGCATGACAGAAGGAGATGCACCGGAGACACCGCCGTAGATCCAGATCAAGGCTACCGACCACAACAGGGCCGAACGCTTGGAAAACACCTTCGGAAATTGTCTGAAAAACGCATTGAATAAAATCAGGAACATCCCAATGTGCATTCCGGAAACCGCCAATACATGCATCGAACCGGTATTGGAAAACACCCGAACAGTATCCGTATCCAGATCAGATTTATCTCCCAGTATCAATGCTTTCGCTACACCGAGAAAGACGCCATCCAGTTGCTGCTCCATCATTTTTGCCAAGTAATTTCGCCAACGCTCGAACAAACCTCCCAAGGTATGGTCCCATCCCAAGATCATCCGTTGATCCGTGCGCAAGAATACACTTCCTACAAAACCCTTAGAACCGTAGTAATAAACGGCATCAAACTCACCCGGATTGTTCTTGTTCTGAATCGGTTTGAGTTCACCGGAAAGTGCCACTAATTGATCAGGAATTACGGTTTTTTGTTTCTCGGAGAAATATTCAAAAACAAGCAACTTCCCCGCTGCCGGCAAAAGCGAATCTCGAAACCGAATATGCTGTAGATCCAACACATAACTTCCTCGGGTTTCCTCCCATTTTTTCACCTCACGTACCCTTCCGATCAAGGTCGCGTTCGTTTGAACCTTCGATGCGGCAACACCTTGTCCGCGGTGATCATTCAAGGAAAAATAAAAAGCTCCGATTGCGAAAAACAGGACAAACACAAATGCGCGGCGTTGCCAACTTTGCCGAATCACTTGAGAAAATGAAAAATAGATCAGTGTCAGTAAGCACAATAACGCCGTGGTCACCGGCCAAACGACATCAAACTGCCAGGAACGAACATACAAGATCGCTGAAGACAGGAACAATCCCAATGTTGGATAGAGCAGTGGATAGTTGCGCAAGTTAACAGATTGATGTTTCACCCAAATTTAGTAAAATGTTGAAAACTTGTACACTACCGTGCTGATTTTCTTTGTTTCTTTACACCGCAAAAAGCTAAACTACACGTATGTCAGGTAAATTTAAGATCACTATTCCGATTCTAGCAGCCACTATATTTCTGCAAGGATGTTCGGGTAATAACACAGAAAAAGACAAAGCGGAAGTTACTGTAGATGTGCCAAATACCGAAGCATCCAGTGATGACGACTTTATTTTGCCACAACCGATGACCTTGGCGCAATCCTTCCAAGGTGCTGGATTGGCGTATCAAAAAGGAAAAACGAATCCGGCAAGTAACAAGGATAAATACCTTCAAAACATCGACCGCTTGTTGAATCTTGGAGTTTACTCCACAGATTTGGCGTATTGTGCCATCAACAATAAAACACAAGAAGCACGCGAATATTTGGTGGCAGTGCAACATTTAGGTTCTAAAGTTGGTATGGAAAGTGTTTTCTCCGACAAGGCGATCATCGAGAAGTTTGACAAAAACCTAGGAAACAAGGAAGCGCTTACAGATCTGATCTATGACATTCAGGATAAATCCGATGCCTACATGGAAGATAACGATCTGAAATATTTGGCAGCCATTCAATTCGCCGGTGCTTGGGCGGAAGGTATGTACCTTGGAATCGACGATTCGCGCAAAAAAGGAGATCTGGGAACAGCAGTGGTGGAGCAAATGCTCTTGTTGAAAAATACGATCAAGGGCTTGAAACAACATCCTGCAAAAGATGATAAGCGTTTGCAAAAAGTGATCAGCATGTTCGAAGAGGTATTCACTACCTACAATAACTTAGAATCTGTGAAAAAAGCAGCTGGAAACGCCAACTTTGAAGTACCTAAATTAAGTGCTGATGAATTTGACACCCTTGCCAAGTCGATCACAGATCTACGCACTAACATTGTTTCACCATCAAAATAGATCAACATGAAGACATTTAAAAACACATTCATCCTAGCGCTTGGTCTTTTCGTATTGTTGAGCGCAACAACGGGTAGTGGTGACGGTGCTTTTGACGCAGCTGTAAATACCTTGAAACAAGAGTGTAAGGATCTGATCAAAGGAACACGTTACGAAGGTTCAAAGATCACCTATTTTAATGGTGGAGCGAAACAAACTAAATCGGTAGAATTATTCATGTTCTTGCCGAATGAATACCAAATTGCAATCGGAGCAAAAAAAGCTAGTAGCAATGTTACGGTGCGCATTTACGATGCAGCATCCAACGTGGAAGAGCGCACCCTGGTGAAAGAATATAAGAATGTACAAGGCAAAAACTTTACCATTTCTACAAAAGAACTGAACGCAGCTTACCGCAAGAAAGTACCGGAAGTTGAACGCTTGAAAAACGTTCACATCGAGTACTCGATCGGTGCAGGAAAAAGCGGGAAAGAAGCGCTTGTTTTGGTCTACGGACACAAAGCATAAAAACTACAAATGACATGCACAGTTATAGCCAAAAATGGCTAACTTTGCACAAATTTTTACAGACATGATCAATATAACTCTTCCGGACGGATCAGTTAGACAATACGAAGCGGGAGCAACAGCATTGGATGTTGCTCTTAGCATTTCTGAAGGGTTGGCCAGAAATGTCCTGGCTGCCAAAGTGAACGGAGAAGTAATCGACGCAACACGGGCGATCCAAAGCGACTGTACCTTACAGTTGTTAACCTGGAACGATGAGGAAGGAAAATCTACAATGTGGCATTCATCTGCACACTTGATGGCAGAAGCGCTGGAATTCTATTATCCAGGAATCAAATTGGCAATCGGACCTCCGATCGCAAATGGATATTATTACGACGTGGATTTCTTGGATTACACCTTCCGCGAGGAAGACCTTCAAAAGATCGAAGATAAAATGAAGGAGTTGGCCAAGCAAAAGAATCCTTACATCCGCAAGGAAGTATCGAAAGCAGATGCCTTGGCATATTTCACCGAGAAAGAAGATCCCTACAAGATCGAGTTGATCCAGGATTTGCCAGACGGTTCCATCACGTTTTACACGCAAGGAAATTTCACCGATCTATGTCGCGGACCACACATTCCGGATACAGGCTTCATCAAAGCAGTGAAATTGATGTCAATTGCCGGGGCATACTGGCGCGGAGACGAAAAGAACAAGCAGTTGACGCGCGTTTACGGGATCACTTTCCCGAAACAAGCTGAATTGACAGAATACCTGGAGCGTGTAGAAGAGGCGAAACGCCGCGATCACCGCAAAGTGGGGAAAGAATTGGAATTATTTACCTTCTCTCAAAAAGTTGGTCAGGGTCTGCCATTGTGGTTGCCAAAAGGTGCTGCTTT
The DNA here is from genome assembly GCA_964427665.1 of uncultured Fluviicola sp. GTDB lineage: Bacteria > Bacteroidota > Bacteroidia > Flavobacteriales_D > Crocinitomicaceae > Fluviicola. Next base: position 8,121 of record CAYRVL010000071.1, read on the forward strand.
GCGTGAGCGTTTGGAAAACTTCCTGAAACGTGCACAACGCAAAGCCGGTTACGAACAAGTGATCACGCCGCATATCGGAAATAAAGAATTGTACATTACTTCCGGTCACTACGAAAAATATGGCGCAGATTCGTTTCAAACTATCAAAACACCGGATCCGGACGAAGAGTTCTTGTTGAAACCAATGAACTGTCCGCACCACTGCGAGATATTCAAATCCAAACCGCGTTCTTACAAAGATTTGCCGGCTCGATTTGCTGAATTCGGAACGGTCTATCGCTACGAACAAAGTGGTGAATTACACGGTCTGACTCGCGTGCGAGGCTTTACACAAGACGATGCACACATTTTCTGTATGCAGGATCAGGTGAAAGACGAATTCAAAAAAGTGATCGATCTTGTTTTGTACATTTTCAAGACCTTGAAATTTGAAAAGTTCAAAGCACAAGTTTCCTTGCGAGATCCTAACAATCCAACCAAATACATCGGTTCAGATGAAAATTGGGAGAAAGCGGAACAAGCGATCATCGATGCTGCTGCAGAAAAAGGCTTACCAACTGTAGTGGAATACGGTGAGGCAGCCTTCTACGGTCCAAAATTGGATTTCATGGTGCAGGATGCACTTGGTCGCGAATGGCAATTAGGAACCATCCAAGTAGATTACAACCTACCGGAGCGTTTTGAATTGGAATATACCGGCGCAGACAATCAAAAACATCGTCCAGTGATGCTACATCGAGCGCCGTTTGGATCCATGGAACGATTTGTGGCAGTATTGCTGGAACATTGTGGAGGAGACTTCCCGCTATGGCTGACAACTGATCAAGTAGCAATCTTGCCGATCAGTGATAAATACAACGACTATGCAAAAGAAGTTTCGGAATTGCTAAATAATTCCGATATTCGCGGATTCGTTGACGACAGAAACGAAAAAATTGGAAAGAAAATTCGTGAAGCTGAATTGAAAAAGATCCCATTCATGCTGATTGTTGGTGAGAAAGAAGCAGAACTGAAACAAGTAGCTGTGCGCCAACGCGGTGAAGGAGATAAAGGATCAATGCCGATTAATGAATTCGCCCAATTGATTCGCGATGTAATTGAAAACGAATTGTCGACAACTGTTTAAAATACTGAATGAAAAGAGACAACAAAAGACCTTTTGTAAGAAAAGAGGACAACGAACAACACAAGATAAACGGTAAGATCACCTCACGTGAGATCCGTTTGGTAGTGGAAGGAGAAGAACCACGCGTGATGTCAACACAAGATGCCTTGCGCCTAGCTGAAGAGCAAGAATTGGACTTGGTTGAAATTTCTCCAAATGCTGTTCCTCCGGTTTGTAAGATCATGGACTATCGCAAGTTCTTGTACAACCAAAAGAAAAAACAAAAGGAATTAAAAGCGAAACAAAGTAAGGTCGTATTGAAAGAAATTCGTTTCGGTCCGAATACCGATGACCATGATTTCCAATTTAAATTGACCCATGCTCGCAAGTTCTTGGAAGAAGGCTCAAAGTTAAAAGCATATGTATTCTTCCGTGGTAGAACGATTGTGTTTAAAGACCGTGGAGAATTGTTGCTTTTAAAATTCGTTCAAGAGTTGGCCGACGTAGGTGTTTTGGAACAAATGCCAAAATTGGAAGGAAAACGAATGATCGTAATGATCAATCCGAAAAAGAAATAGCAGTGTATCTGCACCATTCAAACAGTGTGTTAACTTTTAAAAAAAAGAGAAATGCCAAAAATGAAAACAAATTCCAGTGCCAAGAAGCGTTTCACGGTAACTGGATCAGGTAAGATCAAGAGAAAGCACGCCTTCAAAAGCCACATTCTCACGAAAAAGACCAAAAAGCAAAAACGTAATTTGACGCACGCAGGACTGGTTCATGAATCAGATTTGTCAAACGTTAAGTTGATGTTGAATATGAAGTAATCAGTCGTTTGACTGAGAAACTTCGGTATTGTTTAACCCAATATTAAGTACGAAGCCAGCTGAAACAGTGCTGCACTTACTATTAAAAAACTAAAAAGTTATGCCAAGATCGGTAAATCACGTTGCTTCAAGAGCTCGCAGAAAGAACTTTATGAAGTTGGCCAAAGGATACTACGGCCGTAGAAAAAATGTTTGGACAGTAGCGAAAAACGCTATTGAAAAAGGTTTGTTATACGCCTATGAAGGACGTAAACAAAAGAAAAGAAACTTCCGTTCATTGTGGATTCAGCGTATTAACGCTGGTGCACGTGCACACGGAATGAGCTATTCTCAATTCATGGGTGCTGTACACAAAAGCGGTATCGAATTGAACCGTAAAGTACTAGCTGACTTAGCAATGAACCATCCTGATGCGTTCAAAGCTGTAGTTGACTCGTTGAAAAAATAAAGGAATCCACACCTGTTTGAATAATGAATCCTGGCCTTCGGTCAGGATTTTTTTTATGCTAGCTTTCCAATAAAGAATCTTTTTTGAGAAGTAAATTGATTATCAAACGCTTATCATTGTGATACTAAAACGAAACTCATGAAAAAACTCTTTACTTCCCTTTACGCGGTTGCGGCTATCTCGGCAGCATCTGCTCAAGTTGGCGTAACCGCTCCGGACTTTACCGTAGTTGACATCAACGGAACTAGTCACAATCTCTACTCCTATTTGAACAGTGGAAAAGTGGTCTTGTTGGATGTTTCAGCAACTTGGTGCGGACCGTGCTGGAATTTTCACAACGCACACTATTTAGAAGATCTTTACACAGAGTTCGGTCCTAACGGCACAAATGAAGTCGTGGTACTATTCTACGAAGGTGATGCAGCTACAGGCGCAAATGCATTGAATGGAACTGGTGGAAGCACACAAGGCGATTGGGTGACCGGCACACCGTATCCGATCATTAACGAAGCACCGTTGCAATTGAACCTAAACATTTTTGCACCGCTTGGTTTTCCTACGATCAATGTGATCAGCTGTGCGGATAAAAAGATCAAATGGGACCTTTGGGATTCTCAAACTTCTACCCAAGCACAATCCTTACAAAACATGCGCACGAAAGTTCAGGAAGTCATTGATCAGTGCGGTACTACAGCTTCATTGAATGATATCCCAAGCATCGAAGCCAATTTATATCCCAATCCAACGAATGATATCGTGAACTTAACTGTTAATGCGATAAACGATCAAGATATCACCGTAGAGGTATTCAGTGTTACTGGACAAGTAGTTCAAACCAGCACAATGAAAGCCGGGGTACAAACAATCGCGTTGAACTTGGAAAGCCTGGAAATCGGATCCTATTACGTAAAAGTTTCAGCGGACAACTTGCAGAGCAATCTCTTGAAAGTAGTGAAGCAATAATAGATTTACATCTAATCACAATACACAAGGGCTGACAACTCGTTGTCAGCCCTTATTATTTTGTTCAGCTCCCTGTTTTTTAGGGCGCTTTTTGAATGGTCGTTTTTTACGTTTTTTGTCTCCCGAAGCCCCCACATTCCATTCCGGTGCAATCCCCAAATGCTCTGGCATCGGCAAGCGTTCGATCTCTTGCTCGATCAACCGTTCAATGCGCGCTAACTTCGGCATGTCTTTCGGATTTATCAACGTAAAGGCCTCCCCTTTCGTATTGGCTCGTGCGGTTCGACCAATGCGGTGAACGTAATCTTCCGCATCGCGCGGTGCATCGTAATTGATCACCATATTGATCTCCTTGATATCAATTCCACGACTCATGACATCCGTAGCCACCAAAATACGTGTTCGCTTTGATCGAAAACCGCGCAGCACTTCTTCCCTACGATCCTGCTCCAGTGCAGAGGACAATCCTTCCGTATTCTTGAATCCCTGTTTCTTCAAATAATAAACGATATCACCAACTTTACTTTTCTGTGATGTAAAAATGATGATCGCGGAATAATCCGGATGGTCTTCAACAATTTGTTTTACCAAACCATTCTTCTGATCATCCGTGCAAAGATGTACATGTTGCGCTACACCTGCAGCAGGTTTCGAAATCGACAAGGCAATCTCACGAGGATCAAGCAGGATCTTTTCAGCCATTCTTTTGATCTTTGGCGGCATTGTTGCACTGAACATCAGAGTTTGTCGCTTTTTAGGCAAATAACTTATAATGCGATCAATATCTTCCGCAAAACCCATATCGAGCATTTTATCTGCCTCATCCAATACTAAATGTTCCAATTGATCAAAATTCACATACCCTTGCATCATATGGGAAAGTAACTTTCCGGGAGTTGCAACAATGATGTCAGTTCCTTCGATCAGCACTTGTTTTTGTTCATCCCATTTCGCACCGTCTCCGCCACCATAGATCGCCACAGAACCCACGGATACAAAATAGGACAATCCTTGGATCTCTTGTTCAATCTGTACAGCCAATTCACGCGTAGGAACAAGAATCAAGGTATTGATCGATGTGTCCTCTTTTCCACTGATCTTGTGCAAAATAGGCAATAAAAAAGCGGCTGTCTTTCCGGTTCCCGTTTGTGCACAGGCTAACAAATCGTGTTCGGCAATGATAAGGGGGATGGCTTGATCCTGAATTGGGGTGGCATTTTCAAAGCCCATATGATGAACGGCTTCAAGTACCATTTCATTTAGACCAAGTTCTTCAAATTTCATGATACAAAGATACAAAATTTACAGGCTGTAATAAATAAGTTAAAATCATAAAAATCAATACACTCACGCAACCTACTAAATCCTTTTATCGTTTATTTTGCTAAATGTTTACTAAATTTTAGCCACATGCGTTTTCTCTTATTCTGTTGCCTAAGCTTAATGACTCAAATTGCTCTGGCTCAATGCGAACAATTCCCTGTTTTAAATCTGGGTCCAGACACATTACTATGTCCTGGACAAACCATCACTTACACGCTGCCTCCGGGTTATCAATACCACAATTGGGGAAATGGATCCAATAGCAGTCAATTCACAGTTTCTCAAACAGACACCGTGATTTTAACTGTTTCCAATGAAACGCCGAATCTCGTTGTGAATGGTGACTTTGAATCAGGAAATACCGGATTTACCAGTTCCTACATCTATGGTACAGGAGGCGCTTGGGGTTTGCTGTCAAATCCGGG
>CAYRVL010000072.1:0-12775 GCA_964427665.1 uncultured Fluviicola sp.
TGCTCGAAAATCGAATGGCACTGTTTGATCTAGATATTCTGGACCTGTGCGGTGGAACCGGCAACATTTCATTGGAATTTCTCTCTCGAGAAGCAGGATATGTTACTACCGTTGATAAACATCCTGTTTGTATCAAGTATATGTACAAACTGAAAGACGAGTTGCAAATTGGTGACACCTGGATGATCAGTAAAAACGATGTACGCAATTACCTGGAGAAAACGGAGCAAACTTTCGATCTGATCTTTACCGATCCGCCCTATGATGTTGGTTTCCACGCCCAGTTGGTAAAATTGGTTTGGGAACGTGATCTGTTGCGCGAAAATGGCTGGATGATCGTAGAACACGGCAAACAAACGGACGTTTCTATGCTTCCCGGTTACATCGATACGCGAAACTTCGGAAATGTGTATTTTAGTTTCTTTCAAAACAAACAGTCATGATTACTAAGGCATGTTTTCCGGGATCATTTGACCCATTTACAAAAGGTCACGAAGATGTAGTGCGCCGCGGACTTTCTCTGTTTGATGAAATCGTGATCGCTATTGGTGTGAATACTTCCAAATCGCCTTATTTTTCTTTGGAAAAACGCATCGCACATATAAAAAATCTCTTTGCAAACGAACCGCGCGTGATCGTTCAAACTTTTAGTGGCCTGACGGTTACTTTCTGCAAGGAAAATGACTGTACGCACATTTTACGGGGTCTGCGCGACACCAAAGACTTCAATTACGAACAACCAATTGCCCTGCTAAATCGAGATATGGCAGACATTGAGACCGTTTTTGTCATGCCTGACCCCCAACTCATGGCCATCAATGCATCGATCATTCGCGAAATCCATAAAAGTGGCGGGGAAATTGATAAGTATGTAACAAACGTACATCAACTCGTTTAACTAAACATGAGAATTACAGTCATTTTTCTGCTGATCAGTCTGAGCTCGTTCGTTTCAGTTGCTAAAGAAATTACCGAGATCAAAGGATTCGCACCTGCATATGTGGGAAAAACAGTCGAGATCCTGCAAACGCTCGATTACATCACCATGCGTCAAGAACGGATTGCTACAGCTACCGTACAAGCAGATAGCACCTTTACCTGTTCCTTCTTTTTAGAAGAAACGAAACGTTTGACTGTATTTGCAGCCAATAATAAAGGAACTTTAATCTGTGAACCGGGAAAAACGTATGAGATCTTCCTTCCGGATCGTAACCCCTACGACCCCTACCGTCCAGCGGGAAACCTCATCGAACTGACCTTGTTCAACCTCGATTCAACGGATATCAATTACAAAGTGCTTCAGTTCAATCAGTGGACCGATCAGTTTATTGCCACTTATTACACGAAAAACAACGCTGACAAACAGTTTTTTGCGGAACGTCTGGATACCTTCAAGATCATTTTACAGAATTATTACAAAGCTGATACACTAAGTGCATATTTCAACTATCACAGACGATTTACGTTGGCAAAAATTGACGACCTGCGCTTTTTAGGTAGTAGAAATCAATACGAGAAATACGATTTTTACATCAAGAACACCCCTGTTTATTACCAAAGTGATGCATATATGGAATATATCCAGCATTACTACGAAAAATTCATGCCGCGGGTGAACATGAACACGAACAACAAAGTATATCTCGCCTTGCTGAAATCGAGTCCTACTCTGATCATGCGGGCACTGGGAACAGAGTACACCATGCAGCATAATTTGAAATTGCGCGAATTGATGATGATCAACATCCTGGGAGAATGTTTCTATGAAAAAGATTTTCCGCAGACCAATATCCTCACTGTACTCGATTCCCTGCAAAAGAAATGCTTATTTTCCGACAACCGCATAGTTGCCGAGAACATGTACAAACGGCTCACGGAACTAACTCCCGGTGGCAAAGCTCCCGATTTTTCACTCGTCGTAGAAGGACAAATATCCGATCTGAAAACACATGCCGGAAAACACCTGTACTTATTCTTTGTCACGCCAAATTCTGAGGATATGCGCAAACAACTCGATATCTTGGTACCTCTATACCAAAAGTATCAGAACGAAGTCCAATTTCTCATGGTCGTGAAAGACGACGGTTCCACATCCGAGCAAGTAAAACAATTGCTGGGAAAATATCCGTGGAAAGGAGTTCTCGTTAATCCATCTCACGCGATCTTGAAAGATTATCAGGTGACAACTTATCCGCATTACGTGCTCATCGATCGCATTGGACATATCGTTGGAGCGCCCGCACTAGGCCCTCTTCCAAACGGACAATATGAAACCATCGACAAAACCTTCTTTGCCATCAAAAAAGCGCTTGAAGAAGGCAGTGGAGACGGACGTTAAACGGAAATAATAAATCAGGATCGCTTCCTTTATTAAATGAGATTATCTTTGTGATAAAATTGGCAAAATGCGTTACAACCTCAGTGAGATTACAGACATCATTCGCGATCGCAGAACCATATATCCGGAGCAATTTTCAGCGCGAAAAGTACACAAAGAACAGATCGAATTACTGCTGAACAATGCCATCTGGGCTCCCACTCACGGAATGTCACAACCGTGGCGTTTTGTCGTTTTGCAGGAAAATGCCTTGTTGGATCTATCTGAAACACTGGGAAAAGCCTATTTGAATAATATCCCGAAGGAAAAACAAAACGATGCAAAATTGGCTAAAATGATGGGGCGACCGCGGATGTCCTCTGCAGTGATTGCACTCATCCTGCACCGCGAAGTAGACACAAAGATTTCCGAACAAGACGATTTTGCGGCTCTTGCTTGCGCTGTTCAAAACATGCACTTAACGGCAACGGCACAAGGTTTAGGGGCTTTCTGGGCTACTCCCGGAGTTTTAAACACTCCTGAAATACGCCATTTTTTGGAGCTGACAGATGAACAACGTTGCGTTGGACTATTCTACCTCGGTTATCCGGATATAGAATGGCCGAAAGGTCAGCGCCGACCGATCGAATATCTCACAACTTGGAAACAATAAGTGAGACTGAATTTCGTTCCAACTCATAGCGTTTCAAATTCGTTCATTTAGTGATGAGTCGCAAACTCCATAGCTTATTCCTTTGCTGCCTGTGTATGGTTGTCAATTCGTTATGGTCGCAAACTGCGAAAAAAAATCGCGAACGCTTTCCATCCTACTTCGGAATCGTTGGTTCACCGGTGATCCCAAACAATTTCATCGGTTCAAAACAAACCATCTTTTTCGATTCTACCCAAACCATGCAGGTAAATTTCCAAAACAAATGGAGCTACACCTTTGGCGCCATTGCACGTTTTGGACTCACCAAGAACATTTCTATTGAAACAGGAATCTCACAGGTCAGAAGGCATTACGATGTCAATGTCTTGATCCCGGATTCAAGCATCAACCGCACACAGCGACTTGCCTTTGTAAATTACGATGTTCCGGTAAACGCCCTGTTCTATGTACAATTAGACAAACAATGGTACATGAATGCAGCCTTTGGTTTTTCGATCACGCATTACCCAACGGATGTACGTGACTCGATCTTGCCGGAGGATGGAAAACGCATTTCAATCGAAGGACGGCGCATTCACCGCACCCATTTTGCGGCTAATGCCGGGTTGGGATTTGAATACCGTACAGAGAAATACGGCACTTTCTACATGGGATTTGGGGCAAAAGTTCCTTTCAAACCAATATTCTTCGGCGTTGCCGTCTTGAATCAATCAAATACGGGTAACCGATTGATCGCGTTCAATCCTGTTACTGCCGGTTATTTTAGTTTGGATTTTCGCTATTTTTTTCCAAAAACGAAACGCGCTGAAAATATTCCAAAACCCATTATCGAATGAGTCAGAAACGCATCCAGGAATTAGTTGAAACCTTGAATTTACAGGCTCATCCGGAAGGCGGATTCTATGCAGAAACCTATCGTTCTTCCGAAGAGATTCCGGGAAAAGATCGGCAATTGATGACCAGTATTTACTTTTTGCTTACCGGTACAAATTGTTCGCGTTTCCACCGAATTCAATCGGATGAGGCGTGGTACTTCCATGAAGGGTCCGGCTTAACGGTGCATGAACTGATTGAGGGAACATACAAGTCGACACAATTAGGTCAAATTGGTCATGGAGATCGCGTACCATTCTACGTGGTTCCTGCAGGTTCTATATTCGGTTCCACCGTGGATGACGAGACGGGATATGCGTTGGTATCCTGCGCTGTTGCACCCGGTTTTGATTTCAGAGATTTCGAACTCTTTTCGTTTGATCAGCTGATTACAAGTTTCCCGGAACACGAGGAAATTATTCGTCGTTTGACCTGAAAAGCTAGTAGAAAGCATGTCGAAGTGGCGCATTTACGGTTTAGGACTGATTACCTTGTGTATGGCACCATTGGGTTGGATCCTTGCCGGATTTCCACGTATTTCGGAGTTTCTGGAATGGAGAACGATTGACGCCGGACAAATCATTGGTGGATTATGCTACGGGATCTTATTTGGACTTTTCATGATCCTAGTTACCAACTCGCAAGCAGCAGAAAAAAGTTTTCGTCAACAAATTCAGTTGGTGCGGTCCATGCGCTTGAATCTCGTCGACATACTTTTCCTTTCACTTTGTGCCGGTTTCGGTGAAGAATTGCTCTTCCGTGCCGGATTGCAACTGTGGGTTCATCCCATTCTAGCCTCTATCTTCTTTGTAGCTATTCATGGCTATTTAAACCCGAAGGACTGGGACACCACGAAATACGGTTTGCTCGTTTTGATCTTCATTATTGGAGTTGCCTATGGCTTCGAATGGTTTGGATTGTGGTTTTCAATGACGGCTCATGCCTCATACGATTTTGTGCTCTTCTACTATTGGAGCAATCAGCGCCAAGTCACAGATCATTCCCGCGAATGATCAAGCGATCGGTTTTTTGGGTCTGCCAGCAAAAAGGCAACATGACTAAAGGATCTATATACAAATACTCCAGGAAACGCATGGAGCAGTAACCATTTGGCAAACGCAAAATTGACCCTGCGCGATACATGTACAACTCACGCAATCGGGAACATTGCGCTAATTCTTCGGGTACAGTCTCTAGTTGATTGAAACTGATCCTCAATACCTGTAGGCGTTCACAGGAACCGATCGCCGACGGAATACGGCTGAGTTGATTGCGCTCCACATTCAATTGGAACAGCTTTTTCAACGCACCGATCGAATCCGGTAAATACACCAATTTATTATTATTCAAGATCAAAAGTTCCAAATTGGGCAATTGCGCGATCTCATCCGGAATGCTATCGATCTCATTAAAGGACAAACTCAAAACACGCAATTTCTTCAATGCCAGCAGCTGTTTCGGGAATTCGGTAAAATTATTCTTCCCTAAATAAAGTACCTCGAGCTGCTGCAAGCGCACAAAACTATCCGGTAATTGACTCAACTGATTGTTGAAAAGCGACAATGAACGTAAGGAGGTACGGGAACACAAGGTATCCGGAATCTCTTTCCAACGCAAATTGTCGCAGATCAATTCTGCATCTCGACTGTGCTGAGGACTTAACATCCGACAACCGAACAAGATTATCGGAAACAGAAGCACAAAAAATTGAATTTGTTTCATTATCTTTAACAATTATACACAACTAATTCCAGTTTTTGGAAACTACTATGAACCTTGCGGCATGATTTATGTCGTAAACAAATAAAACAACGAAATGATGAAATATGTAGTAATTGCTGCGGCATTGTTGATGAGCGGCGTTTCGATGGCACAAGATGTCAAACAACCGCGAAAAGTAGATTCGAAAATTCGTCAAGTGCAATCTCCGGAAGACCGTGCTTCACGTTTAACAGAAGAAATGACCACGGAATTGAGTTTGACCTCAGAACAAGTTCCGAAAGTCTCCGAGATCAATCTGGGGATTGCGAAGAAAAATGAAGGTGTACGCACCAATCCAAATATTTCAGAGGATCAGAAAAAAGAGATCTATAAAAACAATGAAATAGCACGCTCAAACATGTTAAAGAGTGTTTTGACAGATGTGCAGTTCGCCAAGTATGAAGCTTGGGACAAAGAAAAAAAACAAAACGCTTCGAAAGCTGGAGCAACAGAATAAAGAAAAAGCCCCGATCGCTCGGGGCTTTTTCATTTCAATTTATGTTCAAATACCTTTCGGAACTTTTCTACTTTCGGTCGCACGATAGCCTGACAATAAGCATTTCCCGGGTTCAGTGCAAAATAATCCTGGTGATAATCTTCAGCAGGATAGTAATTATTGATCGCGGTGATTTCGGTCACTATCGGCTGATCCCACACCTTTTCTGCTGTTAAACGGGCTTTGTAAGCTTCAGCCAACTCTTTTTGTTCCTCATCGTGATAGAAAACTACCGAGCGGTATTGAGTACCAATGTCGTTCCCCTGACGATTCAATTGCGTTGGATCGTGCACAAACCAAAACACCTCCAATAATTCATCAAACGTGATCAATGCAGGATCGTAAGTGATACGCGCTACTTCCGCATGCCCCGTTGTTCCTTCACAAACTTGTTTATAGGTCGGATGATCCACATGTCCTCCTGCATAGCCAGAAACTACCGACTGAATCCCTTTCATATCTTTAAAACATGCTTCTATACACCAAAAACATCCGGCACCTAATGTTGCTTCTTTCATTTTCTGTTTTTTCCTATAAACAAATATAACCGATTCCTGTTTTGATGATCAGATACAGCGGGATAATCCGTAATTTTGTCGCACTTTGTTCGGGTATACTAAAAACTTCTGGTCAATCAGCTTTTCGATGTTCTTTTTCACGATGAGCTTCAATCTGGTATTGCCGGAAATGAATACGCTAATAACGGACCTAGAGGGAGCAGAACTCAAAGGCTGGATCATCGGGTTGTTCACCATTTCAGCCGGACTTTCAAGACCATTTTCGGGAAAATTGGCCGACTTTATCGGTCGAAAAAAAGTTTTGCTAATCGGCGTTTTCTTTTCCCTGTTGATCTGTCTGCTCTATCCATTTGCGTTTTCCGTATGGTTTCTGCTCGTTTTGCGTTTTTTCCATGGATTCAGTACCGGTTTCTTTCCTACTGGTGCCACAGCTTTGGTAACAGATATCTTACCCGATGAAAAACGCGGTTCGGGCATGGGAGTTTGGGGAACATTCATTTCCCTTGGTATTGGCACCGGACAAGGTCTATCGACACTCTTTGTTGAACAATTGGGACAAAACGGCTTGTTTATTGTGGCTGCCATCACGGTGTTAATTTCCTATGCGCTGATGTTCGCAGTTCGGGAAACACTGCTGAATCCTGTTAAGTTTCATTGGCGCTTAATGCATATCAAGCGAGACGAAATTCTCGAACCCCACGTGGCACCGGTGGCCATCGTCATGTTCCTGTCCGCAATGTGTTCGGGGATCATTTTTGTGATGTCCCCAGACCTTTCTACTCATTTGAACATAGCTAATAAAGGTGCCTTTTTTATCACCTACGTACTGGCAACCATTACAGTTCGCTTATTTACCGGAAAACTCTCAGACACGTTCGGACGGCGAAAATTGTTATTGATTGGCATGCTCCTGTTGACCGTTTCTATGCTCATGATCGGTTTGGCAGATACACCAGCTTTGTATATGTCGGCTTCCGTGGTGTTTGGAATCGCGACAGGCGCATCATCACCTACAATTTTTGCATGGACCGCTGATCTTTCACCGGATCATCGCCGTGGAATCGGTGCCGGAACGATGTTCATCGCGTTGGAGTTTGGAATTTTTTTCGGGGCAATCATCACCAATTTCCTGTATCAAAATAACATGGAGAACCAGTTCATCGTTTTCTTATTTGGCGCATTCATGGCCGGACTTACCGTTATTTACCTGGTATGGCACCTGATATACCGACCTGAAAAACCTGTTTTTATCCAGTAAATCCTCCGTAATCCAAACGTTTGGCCTTGATAAAGCGCGGGATGTAATATTTACTGGTATTGAAGGTATCGATCACCACGCCACGCGATGTTGACGAATGAATGAACTTGATCACTCCGTCTTTTACTTCGATCACCATGGCAACGTGCCCCACTGAACTGGAATTCACGTTTCGTCCTTTGAAGAACATGAGGTCTCCGGGACGTATTTCTGACAATTTCACCGTTTTACCAAATTCAGCCATTCCGGGAGAAGAACGCGACAAAGTCATTCCAAAATTCCCCATGACGTAATAAATAAAACCGGAACAATCGAAACCTGAAGGTGAAGAGCCCGCATAATGATACGGTGTACCCAAAAACTTTTTCGCAAACTGAATGATCTCTTCTACGGCTTGGTTGATCGTATCACCCTTTACAAAGTTAGTAGCTTTCCCAACCGAATCAGCCGCAGGAGCTTGTTGCGCCTTTACCTGCGTTTGCGACCACCCGGTAGTTATTGATAGACTTAACACCAGCGCAAAAAAGAATCTATTTAGAATCGCTTTTGATTTCACGGGTGCAAAATTATCATTATTTTCACGCAATCAAAATCGTTCATTTTGAGCAAACTAGACGGAATAAAGCTGACAAAACTGTACTACTCCATTGGAGAAGTAGCCACTATCTTTGAGGTAAACACCTCATTGATAAGGTTTTGGGAGAAAGAATTCACAATTATTCAGCCTAAAAAAAATAAAAAGGGGAATCGTTTGTTCACCGTGAAAGACATCGAAAATTTTAACAAGATTTATCAACTAGTTAAGCTTGAGGGATATACACTAGACGGTGCAAAAAAAGCACTGAAACAAAAGGATTTAAACCCTTCCTCTGAGTCTGTTTCCGCTAATTCCTTGCCTAAAGATGAACTTATCCAGCGTTTAGAGCAGATCAAATCGCAATTGATCCAACTGAAAAAGCACTAAAGTTCCGCTGCCGCTCGAAAGCATTCCTCTACAAACGCCAACGCACCCAAAATCGATTCCTCGGTAAATTCTTGATCCCAAACCGCGCTTCCAATTCCTTGCAACAACACCCCGTAAATGCGTTGATCGTGGTTCTTTTTATCGTGATACATCAAAGCTACGATGCGCTTTTTGGCTTCATCAGAAAATGACAACGGCGAAAAATTCCCGACGATCACACCAACGATCTGTCCCAATTCTTCCGTAGATAATCCGCCAGCATTGAATGACAGATAAGCCTCGGCAAGAATTCCCAATGCAACGGCATGTCCGTGTGCAACCGGCATTTCGTTTTCAAGAAAATAGCCCTCAACACCATGTCCGATCGTATGACCAAAGTTCAACAGTTTTCGCAGTCCGTGTTCTGTTGGATCAGAAGCAACGATCTCACTTTTCAAACGTACGGAATGCGCGATCAGTGTTGTCAATTCATCGTATTCCGGTAAAAGCTCTGGACGTAAATTGCGCAATATCTCAAAATGGGCGGCATCAGCAATCAACGCGTGCTTGAGCATCTCCGCATATCCATTGATTAACTCCTCGGTTGGTAGCGAATGTAAAAATCGGGGGTCGATGAAAACGGCAACCGGATCGGTGAATGTTCCCAGTTGATTCTTGTGTGGTCCCAGATCGATCCCTGTCTTTCCGCCAATCGATGCGTCAACCATTCCCAGTAAAGACGTCGGAATATGCACAAAATCCACTCCGCGCTTGAAAACCGAAGCCAAGAATCCCCCCATATCAGTGACAACACCGCCACCAAGATTGATGATCAGATCTTTTCTGGAAATTCCGTATTCCGTAAGTGCCTGCCATACCTGAAAACAGACTTCCATCACTTTATTTTCTTCGCCAGCCGGAAGCAACATGACCTCGGCATCCTCAAGTGTCGAAAACGTCGTGATCAGGTATTCTAGACAAGTGTCGTGGGTATTTTCGTCCACAATGATCACTTTACGAGAAGTCGCGTATTGTTCTATCAGAAGATTTTCAAATCCGGAACTTTCCAGGTGTCCCACGGTGATTGCAGATCGGTTCAATTGGAATTCAAGCACTGTTCTTTATTTAGAGCGATTTTAATCGGTAAGAGTAATCAAAAATAGCGGAATCCATTTAATTTTGTTGTATGATTTCATTCAATAACACCGAAATTGCTTTTAAGCACAAAAGCGACCGTGATCTGAACCGTGCACACTTCCTGTTCTCTGTGATAGGAAGTCCAACTATGGTGAAAGTAGGAAAAGGATTGACGAATTTCAGTTTGAATATCGGATTACCGATCAAAGGTATGATTAAAGCGACGATCTTCAAACAGTTCTGCGGAGGAGAAACGATCGAGGATTGTACCGGAACGATAGACCAATTATGGAAAAGTCGCGTAAGTACGATATTGGATTATTCGGTAGAAGGCAAAACTTCCGACGAAGACTTCGAAGCAACAACCAAGGAGATCATTGCAACGATTGCAAAAGGCAAAAATAATCCCGCAATTCCGTTTGCCGTATTCAAAGTAACGGGAATTTCCCGCTTTGGATTACTCGAAATGGCCAATTCAGGGATCGAGCATTTGGATGCTGCCTTGAAACGCGATTACGATGCTGTGGTGGAACGCATTCACCGCATCTGCAAAGCAGGTCACGACGCCAATGTACCGGTGTTCATTGATGCAGAAGAAACATGGATTCAGGATACGATCGATCGGATCACGCACGACATGATGTTGGCGTTCAACCAAGACCGTGCGATCGTTTACAACACCGTACAGATCTACCGTCACGATCGCTTGGATTTCTTGAAAAAAAGCGTGGCGTGGGCCAAAGAAAACAACATTAAATACGGTGTTAAACTGGTGCGAGGAGCCTACATGGAAAAAGAACGCGCGCGGGCTGCCGATAAAGGATATCCATCACCAATCCAACCGGATAAAGAAAGTTGCGATCGCGATTACAATGCTGCATTGGAATTCCTGACCGATGAAATGGAACACATGGCTCTTGTTGCCGGATCACACAACGAATATTCGAGTGCTTTTCTAGCTGAACTCATGACTAAAAAAGGAATTTCGAAGGCAGATACCCGCATTTTCTTTGCACAATTGTTGGGAATGTCTGACCACATTTCTTACAACCTGTCACATGCAGGCTACAATGTCGCAAAATACGTTCCTTACGGTCCTGTAAAAGAAGTGATGCCTTATCTCTTGCGTCGAGCAGATGAAAACACCTCGGTAAAAGGACAGACCGGAAGGGAGTTGAGCCTCATCAAACAAGAATTACAACGACGTAAAAAGAAATAAAAAAAATCCCGGTTTTAAGCCGGGATTTTTTTTGGGGGGAAATAACACAGTCTTGTACTTGATTGCAGTTAGCTGCATTAAATCAGTGAGGTTATATCATTTACTTCAGTATCGAAACATGTCCGGTGATTACCTTTCGGGCATCACTTGTAGACAATTTGAAAGCAATTTTGTACGTATACGTTCCTTCTTTTACATATTGTCCTAAATAGGTTCCATCCCAACCAACTTTGGCATCATTTGTCTCAAAAACTACTTCACCCCATCGATTGAATATGATCATATTAAAATCATAAGGATCAAATCCAGACGTGAATATTGGTTGGAACACATTATTGTATTCATCTCCATCAGGCGTAAATGCGTTCGGGATGTAATAGATCAACTCTTCATTGATTACTATAATTCGCGTAGCGGTGTCTGTGCAACCATGAACAGAAATTGCGATGAGTTCTACCTCTTGGTTTCTCACAGGAACCACTGGGAAGGTATGTTCAGGATTTTCTTCCGTTGAAATAGAACCATCCTGGAAATTCCAAATGTAAGAAACTGCACCTGTACTTGAATTAGACATGGTTGAAACAGGCAACAATTCACTTAATTCACCAGGCACGGGTGTAAATTCGGCGATCGGATCTGGATACACACAAATGTAATTGGCAACCGTTGTTTCCCAAACACATCCTAAGGCAGTGGTCAAAGTCAACGTAACATCATAACAACCAGGCTCTGTGTAAATATGTGCAATATTACTCGGCAACGTATCCGTAGTTTGATCTCCAATATCCCAAAATGCTGTGGCGAAAGGTGTTCCGGAAGATATATTAGAAAATACAACATCTACTGGTGAGCAACCTGCAAGTCTAGAAGCTTCAAAAGCAGGAATAGCAGGCGCCTCCAGATTCACGGTTACGTCATCCGTATCTGCACATCCTTCGTTCGTTGTTCCTGTAACAGTATAAGTAGCAGATGATCCCGGAACGAAAGGCAAGCCGTTAGACACGTTATTCGTCCAGGAATACGTATCGGCGCCTGTAGCAGTTAATACAGTTGAACTCCCAATACAGATCAATTGATCAGGACCCGCGTTAACAATTGGCATGGGATGAACTACTAAAATCGCTGTATCCGTTGCCTGACAGTTGTTCGCTCCAATTCCCGTAACAACCAATTCATACGTTCCAATAGCCGGCACAAAAGCTTGGCCATCCACCACGTTGTTGTTCCAAGTATAACTGTTAGCACCGCTTCCAGAAAAGGTAACTGCAGTCCCGGAACACACCTCCTGGTCAAGTCCTGCACCAACATTTGGTGTCGGTAAAAATAAAATTTCAACTGAATCAGTGCTTACGCAACCCAAAGCTGATGTACCGGAGACATGGTACATCTGTGGTGCTGTTGGAATAAAGGACACACCATCGACGACGCCATTGTCCCACACATAACTTACGGCACCGGCACCGCTCAAGGTTACAGTTGTATTCGGACAAACAAGAAGATCCTGTCCAGCATCAACAGAAGGATTAGCATGTACAGTTATTGGATTTATCACAAAACTCGAACAACCCAAGGAGTTTGTC
>CAYRVL010000073.1:0-10673 GCA_964427665.1 uncultured Fluviicola sp.
TACCAAAAGCAGATCCAAAAAAGGGTGATCCTGTAACGCCAAGTGCACAAACACCGAATGAAACACATCAGCCTGTAAACACCGTGTTGGCAGCTAAGCTGACTCATTTCCCGAACGTCTTTACGCCAAATAACGACGGTCAGAATGATCTGTACAGTGTGCGCATCGAGAACGACGAAGTGATCGACGTATTCCTGATCCAGATCTACAACGAAAAGAATCAGTTGGTGTACTATTCTTCAGACCCTGGTTTTACGTGGAACGGCGAATATCAAGGTGAAGTAAATGCAGGAATGTATTTCTGCTTGGTTACCATCATCGATAAATCCGGTAACACGACGAAAGACAAACAATTATTAGAAATACGCAAATAAGTTACTACGAACACACATGAAAGCGCCTGGGTCTGATCCCGGGCGTTTTTTTTGAACTGCTGTAGAAACAAAAAAGCTTCCACCAGTTCTGATGAAAGCTTCTTTGAGGTCTCGAGCGGATTCGAACCGCTGTAGACGGTTTTGCAGACCGGTGCCTAGCCGCTCGGCCACGAGACCAATTATCGTGGGCGCAAAAATAGTAATTATTTCAATATTCCTACCAGTTGTCGCTTTCAATTATAATGGCAACATTTTCTACATCGCCATTGATTGGGGGACAGATCTTGGTTATTTTCACGGAATAGGCCTGAATAGCAGTGATTTCGCGAATTAAACGATCCACAATACGTTGTCCAACGTGTTCGATCAGTTTCGAGCGAATAGCCATTTCTTCATGGACGATCGCATTGATCGCCACGTAATCGATGGTGTGTGCCAATTCATCCGTCACTGCAGCTGCTGTAAAATCGGTGCGAACATGAACGTCAACGCTGTAGTTTCCACCGATCTTTCCCTCCTCTTCCAGACAACCGTGGTAGGCATACAAGCGAATGTTATTGACTTCTATGCGATGTTTCATCCCAGTGAGTTAATGCCTTTTTCCATGCGTGCTAAACTCTCTTCTTTCCCTAGGAATGCTGCAATTTCAAACATGGATGGTCCCATTCCAACACCTGTCAACAATAAGCGGAACAAAGGCAAAACAGCACCAATTCCTAAACCTTTTGCTTCAAGGAACGCTTTGAATGCAGCTTCAATACTTGGCGCATCAAAGTTTTCCAAGTCGTTCAAGATCGTTTTCCATTCTGACATGAGCGCAGCAGAATCGGTCTTCCATTTCTTAGAAACGGTTTGCTCGTCATAAGTCGTAGGCGCTTCAAACAGGTATGCACCTTCGCTCATCATATCGCGTACAAACGTCGCGCGTTCTTTCATTAATTTACAAAATGCTACGACGCGCTCTTTTGGAGCATTAATGGTAAATTCTTGCATCAACAGGTCGGCAAGTGTTTCGTCGTCTGTGTGCTTCAAATATTGTTGCTGGAACCATTTTGTTTTATCCGGATCGAATTTGGCACCTGCTTTACCTACGCGATCAAGTGTAAAGGCCGCAATGAGCTCCTCCATGTTGAAGATCTCTTGTGTTGTCCCCGGATTCCAACCTAAGAATGCCAGCATGTTGATAAAGGCTCCTGCGAAATAGCCGTTTTCACGGTATCCCGAGTACAGTTCACCTTCAGATGTTGTCCAATTTGCCGGGAATACCGGAAAGCCTAAACGATCGCCGTCGCGTTTGGATAGTTTTCCATTTCCATCTGGACGTAATAACAACGGTAAGTGAGCCATTTTCGGTGCTTCCCAACCAAATGCTTCATATAAGAGTACGTGTAGCGGTGCGGATGGCAACCATTCTTCTCCTCGAATCACATGAGTGATTTTCATCAAATGGTCGTCAACAATGTTCGCCAAATGATAGGTTGGCATGCCGTCACTTTTAAATAAGACCTTATCGTCCAGGTTGTTCGTATTCACCAAAACCCATCCACGAATGATGTCTTCGAATCTAACATCTTGATTGCGAGGCATTTTCATGCGGATTACGTAAGGTTCTCCAGCGTCTAATCGACGTTGTACTTCATCGGCAGAAAGCGTCAATGAATTTTTCATGGATGAACGCGTAACACTGTTGTATTGCCAGTTCGGCATACCCATTTGTTTGGCTTGTTCACGCACAGCATCCAATTCTTCTGCTGTATCAAATGCATAATATGCTTTTTCTTCAGCTACCAAACGCTCTGCATACGGACGATACATTTCCTTGCGTTCACTCTGAATATACGGACCGTAAGCTCCACCAATACCTGGACCTTCATCCGGGATAATTCCGCACCAGTTAAGTGAATCCAAGATGTATTCTTGTGCTCCCGGTACAAAACGGGTCTGATCCGTATCCTCAATGCGGATGATGAATGTTCCTTTGTTGTGTTTGGCAAACAAATAGTTGTATAGAGCCGTTCTTACCCCTCCCATGTGCAATGGACCGGTTGGAGATGGTGCAAAACGAACACGTACGTTCTCAGCGATCATGTTGTGAATTTTAGTCCGCAAATTTAACCAAATATTGACCGTTTTAAAGGGTTTATTAACAGTTATAAACGTTTTTTTATACGGGGTGTATATGCTATTTCATACCTTAGTAAGTTACTTGGTTAAATAATGAGTTTATGTCTGCATTCGATCGTTTATTGCTTCAGATAGACGCGTTCATTCGCAAATACTACAAGCATGAGATGCTCAAGGGTTTGTTGATGTTTATTGGCTTTTTGTTTGCCTCTTGGCTGGTCGTGGCCCTCTTGGAATATTTCGGTCGTTTTAGTTCAACAGTGCGTCTGGTTTTATTGATCACGTTCCTTGTGGGCAACGGGATGATATTACTTCGCTATTTTGCGCTTCCACTGCTTCGATTGTTTTCTTTTGGAGATCGGATCAATCGCAATCAAGCGGCAAAGATTATCGGTGATTTCTTCCCAAACATTTCAGATCGTTTATTGAACACTTTGCAATTGAATGAGGCGGCAAATCCGAATGACCGGAGTTATGAGTTGATTCGAGCGAGCGTTGTTCAGCGTTCGAGAGAGCTAACGGTTGTGCCCTTTGTGGATGCTATCAAGGTCGATGCGTTGAGACAACGTGCAAAATTTGTCATTCCTATTTTATTGGTTTTCTTGTCGGTGTTAGCATTTGCTCCACGCTTGATCGTGGACGGTTCGTCGCAAGTGATGAATTACAGTGCACCGCAACGTGCTCCGTTTACGTTTGCTTTAAATGGTGTTGATCTAAGTGTCCAGGAAGGGCAAGATCTATCTATCGAAAGTGCGATTTCTGGCGAATACATTCCTGAAAAAGTTTACTTGGTGTTACCGACTGGACGGTTTTTGATGGAGAAAAGTAGTAAAACGGGTGTTCGGTATTTGCTAGAAAATGTGCGTGAGTCCTTTTCGTTTTACTTTGAAAGCGAAGGTTATCGTAGTCGTACGTGGGATGTAAAAGTACTTGGTAAGAGTGCGATTGGATCCTTAGAAGCATGTTTGAATTTTCCGGCTTATTTAAAGCGAAAGTCGGAAAAAGTATCAAATATGGCTGAATTGGAGATTCCGGAGGGAACTCAAGTGGATTGGCAAGTTCGTGGAAAACATGTGCGGGCTTTGAAAGTGATCAATGGTGTGTTTGATAATTGGTACGCTGGATCAAAAGCAGTGTTTAAAACAAAACATGTTGAAAATGGGCTAATGCAGTTTGTGTTGAAGAATGAGTACACGGCCGGATTAGATACAAACGCAGTCCAAATTAAGGTGATCAAAGATGCTTATCCGTCAATTATGGTGTCTGAGTCGATTGATAGCGTGAAACCAGGAGTACGCATGTTCAGTGGGATTTTAGCAGATGATTATGGTTTGACAGCGCTTCATTTCACTTATACTATTACTAAAAAGAATGGTCAGACAAAGACAAGAAAGCTGTTAGTGGATCGCTACAATTCATCGAGTGGAGATTTTCAGTTTGCGGTTGATTTTTCGCGTGAGGAATTGTCGATTGAAGATAAGATCAGTTATCATTTTGTGATCTACGACAACGATGGGGTGAATGGGTCGAAGGCGACTCTCTCACAAGCCTTCGTTTATGAGTTGCCAAATCTGCAGGAATTGAACGAAATGCGGGATGAAGATCAACAGGCAGTACAACAGTCCTTGGCGGATATTTTGAAGCGTACGGAGCAATTTCAAAAAGATGTTAATCGTCTTCAAAAGAACTTGGGTTCAAAGTCAAAATCTGATTTTAAAAGCTTAGAACAGTTACAGCAATTGAAACAAGAACAACAAAGTTTGCAACAAGATCTACAGAATTTGCAAGATAAGTTGGAGCAATCTAATGACATGAATGAGCAATTAAACGAACAAGATGAAGAATTGCTGAAACAACAAGAATTGATCGAGGAATTGTTGAAGGAAGTCATGGATGATGAATTGAAACAATTATTGGATCAACTGGAAGAAATGATGCGCAAGAACGAGCAGTTCCAGATGAATAACAAAGCGGAAGATCTGAAGGAATCTACGGAATCCATGAAAAAACAAATGGATCGTGCACTTGAAATGTTGAAGCGTTTACAGGTGAACGAAAAGATAGATGCCATTGAAAAGGAATTGGACGAGTTGGCAAAAGAACAAGATGCTTTGAAAGAGCAGATAGAAAAGGATCAATTATCAAAAGAAGCTGCAGAAAAGAAACAAGAGGAAATCAATCAAAAATTCGAGGATCTGAAAAAGGATCTAAAAGAAATGCAAGATCTGAACAAGGAATTGGATCGCCCGATGCAGTTGGATGATATGAATGAAATGCAAGAGAGCATTTCTAATGATCTGAAAGAGGCTAAGGAGAATATTTCTAAAGGTAAATCTTCAAAAGCTGGTCAACAACAGAAATCTGCTTCTGAAAAGATGCAAGAAATGTCGGATCAACTGAACAATCAACAGGAACAAAGCAATAAGAAACAGGCCGAGGAAGATATGGGATTGATCCGCATGTTGCTTGAAAATCTAATGGCTTTGAGTTTTGATCAAGAACGCAATTTGCAGGCGTTCATGAAAGTCAAGGACAACGATCCGCTTTACCGTCGCTTAGGCAGAAAGCAGCGTGCTATTATTGATGATAGTAAACCCGTTGAGGATAGTTTGATGGCTTTAGCGAAACGTCAACCCAAAGTTGCGGCGTTTATTGACAAAGAGTTGAAGGAGATAAAAAGCAATTATGGTTATGTCATTGATGAGATCGATGAGCACCGTAGACGAGAGTTAACGCAACACCAACAGTTGGTCATGACCAGTTATAACAACTTGGCTTTATTGTTAAATGAGAGTTTACAGTCTATGCAACAGCAGGCACAAAGTCAACAACAAGGTTCTGGCAGTTGTGATAATCCGGGAGGAAGTGGCAAGAAGCCTTCCAGTGGTAAAGAAGGCGACATGGGAACGGAGGACATGAAGGAAATGTTGCGCAAGCAGTTGGAGCAAATGAAGAAAGGTCCGAATCCTGGTGGTAAGCAACCGGGTAATCAACCGGGTCAAGGTAACCAAGGGATGCCTGGTTTGGGAAATAAAGAAATTGCGAAAATGGCTGCTCAGCAAACAGCTATTCGACAACGTTTGGAGCAGTTGCGCAATGAAATGAATAAAGAAGGTAAAGGAAAGGGAAATCAATTGAATCCATTGATCAAAGAATTAGAGCAACAAGAACGCGATTTGATCAATAAAAAGTTTTCTCCTGATATGATCCGCAGACAACAAGAGATCCTGACGCGTTTATTAGAAAGTGAAAAGGCTATTAAGGAACGTGGGTTTGAAGAAAAGCGTGAATCGAAATCTGGAAATAATCAGAATTATGGTAACCTTATTCGATTTGATGAGTATACACGTCTTAAACAAGGTCAGGTTGATTTGTTGAAGACGGTTGATCCCGTTTTGGCACCTTATTATAAGACAAAAGCTAATCAATATTTCAACCGATCTGTTCAATGATAAAACTGATTGAGCATGATGAAAGAGGGTTATACTTTAATTGATTCGTTAACCATCCCTTCGGAATTAAGTAGTTTGCCTGTTGTCGAAAATTTGATAGATAAGACGTGTCAAACGATTGGTGTCAATGAGGACTTGTATGGAAATGTGTTAATCGCTGTGACGGAAGCTGTAAATAATGCAATCATTCATGGAAATGGATGTAAACCAGAAATAGCTGTTCATGTGCATGTGTTTGATGAAACGAACAATTTTGCCTTTTCCGTGGAGGATAAAGGTGTTGGTTTTGATCATGAGCATCTACCCGACCCAACTGCTCCGGAGAACATCGAGAAAGAGAATGGGCGCGGCATTTTTTTGATGCGCAACCTTGCGGATGATGTTGTTTTCAATGAAAAAGGGAATGTGGTTAGTGTATATTTTTCTAAATAATGGTTGAGGTTTTTTTTGAAGATATTGAGAAAGTTCCGGGTGTAAATCCGGAATTTTTGTTTTCATGGTTTGGTGCTGTTTCCGAAGCGGAACATAAGGTGTTAGGAGCGTTGTCGGTTATTTTTTGTTCGGATGAATATTTGTTAGTAATGAATCGCGAGCATTTGGATCATGATTATTACACAGACATCATCACGTTCGACTATTCACAAGGTGATGTTGTTTCGGGTGATTTGTTTGTTAGTGTGGATCGCGTTAAGGATAATGCTCAAAATTTGGGCGTAGGTTTCTTAGATGAATTGCACCGTGTTTGCGTGCACGGCTTGTTGCATTTGTGTGGCTATAAAGACAAATCTGATAACGATGAGATAGTGATGCGGGCAAAGGAAGACGAAATGTTGGAATTACGAAAGTTTCACGTGGAACATTTGAAGGACTAACCTACTCGCTGTAATTTTGTTCCACGTGAAACATTGAATGAGCATGTTGAAAGAATATGATGTGATTGTTGTTGGTGGCGGACATGCTGGTTGTGAGGCTGCGAATGCAGCGGGAAAACTTGGTTGTTCCGTGCTCCTGGTCACAATGAATATGAATACCATTGCCCAAATGAGCTGTAATCCAGCGATGGGTGGTGTTGCAAAGGGACAGATTGTCCGTGAAATTGACGCTTTAGGTGGTGGATCGGGAATTGTTTCGGATTTGTCGGCAATTCAATTTCGCATGTTGAACCGTTCGAAAGGTCCGGCAATGTGGTCGCCACGGACACAAAATGACCGTATGCGTTTCGCTGAGGAATGGCGTTTACTCCTGGAAAGGAATCCAAATGTGGACTTCTGGCAGGACATGTGTAATGGTTTGATCGTTGAAAATGGTCGGGTTGTTGGTGTTCGTACAGGTATAGGTTTACCGATCTATGGCAAATCGGTTGTGTTGACCAATGGTACATTTTTGAATGGGTTGATCCATTTGGGAGAAAAACAATTTGGCGGTGGTCGTGTTGGTGAGAAGGCTGCGACTGGGATCACAGAAGATTTGGTGGAATTGGGTTTTGAAGCCGGTAGAATGAAAACCGGTACTCCACCCCGTATAGATGGCAGATCCTTGGATTATTCGAAGATGGAAGTGCAGGATGGTGATGAAAATCCGTCGAAATTCTCTTTTGGGGACACGAAACCGTTGTCCGTTCAGCGTCCGTGTCATATTACGTATACCTCTCCCCTGACTCATGAGTTGTTGCGTGAAGGATTTGATCGTTCACCGATGTTTAATGGGGCTATTAAAAGTTCAGGTCCGCGCTATTGTCCAAGTATTGAGGATAAGATAAGTCGTTTTGCGGATCGCGATCGCCATCAGATCTTCGTTGAACCGGAAGGATGGAATACGGTGGAGATCTATGTGAATGGTTTTTCAACAAGTTTGCCGGAAGAGGTTCAGTTAAAAGCTTTACGCTCTATTCCTGGATTTGAACAGGCGAAAATGTTTCGTCCTGGTTATGCGATTGAATATGATTACTTCCCCCCTACTCAGTTAAAACACACACTAGAAACTAAGTTGATCGATGGTTTGTATTTCGCAGGTCAAATCAATGGAACTACGGGCTATGAAGAAGCGGGTTGTCAAGGATTGATGGCTGGGATCAATGCGGCTTTAAAGGTGAAAGAGAAAGATCCGTTCATTTTGTCGCGTTCAGATGCGTACATCGGAGTGTTGATTGATGATTTGATTACGAAAGGAACTCAAGAACCGTATCGTATGTTTACTTCTCGTGCTGAATACCGCATTTTGTTGCGTCAGGATAATGCAGATGTTCGTTTAACGCCGTTGGCTTATGAGTTAGGTTTGCAAGATGATGTAGCTATAGAGCGGGTAAACATAAAAATGCGTGCTGCGAATCAATTGATTAGTTCCTTGCGTAAAGTCGGTGTCACGCCGGATATTGCGAATCCAATATTGAACGAAATTGGTAGTTCCCCCCTGTCTCAGCAAGTGAAATTAGCTGCTGTTTTAGCACGGCCGCATGTAACCATGGAACACGTATTGGAAATGAGTGAGCATATAAAATCACTGGTTTCTTCGTTGCACGAGGAACATGAGGACGCAGTTGAACAAGCTGAAATTCTCTTAAAGTACGAAGGTTATATTGCGCGCGAGGAGGAAGTTGCGTTGAAACTGTCTCGTTTGGAATCGTTAGCTATTCCTGATGATATTGATTATGCTAGTTTTAAATCGTTGAGTTCTGAGGCTAAACAAAAGCTTCGTGCTGTTCGACCGGTCACTATCGGTCAAGCTTCTCGCATTAGTGGCGTTTCTCCGAGCGATATTTCTGTTTTATTGATCCATCTGGGTCGTTAATTGTTTCACGTGGAACACATCAAATTATCAAATTGTCCCGCTTGTAATTCTTCGAATCTGAAGGCAGGCCAGGAAGTTAAGGATCATTTTCTATCAAAAGAAGTTTTCACATTGACGCAGTGTGAATCGTGTTTGTTATTGTTTACGAATCCACGACCTGAAAAAGGTGTCATTGGTGAATATTACAAATCCGAGGATTATGTTTCGCATAGTTCGAGTAAAAAAGGACTCGTAAATAGCGTCTACAATGTTGTCCGAAATATTACGTTGAATAAAAAGTTTCAGTTGATCAATCGGCTGACTTCAGGTAAGCGTTTGTTGGATATCGGTGCTGGTTCCGGTCACTTTGTTACGCGGATGAAACGCGGTGGTTTTGATGTTACTGGTTTGGAGCCGGATCCTGATGCTCGTCAGGTATGTGCAAATCTAAACGGTGTACAACTGGATCCTTTGGAGCGTTTGTATGAGGATGCGCTAGGTCAGTTTGATGCAGTAACCATGTGGCATGTGCTCGAGCATGTTTATGATCTACGTCAAGATTTGGAGCGTATTTCTTCTCTTGTGAAACCGGGAGGAGTGTTTGTTGTTGCCGTTCCAAATTATCGCTCGTATGATGCGTCGTATTACGGATCGTATTGGGCGGCTTACGATGTTCCGCGTCATCTTTATCATTTTGAGCCGGCGTCTATTATTCCTCTCATCTCGAATGTGGGATTTGAGCATCGTGAAACATTGCCAATGAAGTTTGATAGTTACTATGTTTCCATGTTAAGCGAGAAATATAAAGGTGGTACTTTTTTTCGTGCGTTGTGGATCGGCTGGATATCCAATTTACGTAGTTCAAACGGTAAATGTAGTTCTCAGATCTATATTTTTAGAAAGAAATAGCGTTTTTGGCGCGTTTAAGGGCATTTCTGCTGTTGTGGAAGGGAATCACCTTGGTTTATGGCTGATCTGCGCACAAATCACGTGAAATATTTAACTTTTTTGTTGGGTTTTTGCTACAAATAGGTGTTTTTGTGTTTTACACACTCGGTTCAACCCAATCACCGTGTTCTTTTATCAGATCGATCAAGGCATCCACCGCTTCGTCTTCGGATACATTTTTTCGTACAACTGTTTTCTCTTTGTACAAATGGATCTTTCCAGGTCCTGTTCCAACGTATCCGTAATCGGCATCGGCCATTTCACCCGGACCGTTAACGATACATCCCATGATTCCTATTTTGATTCCTTTCAAGTGTGCTGTTTTGGAACGGATCTTGGCAGTGGTCTCTTGCAAGTCAAAAAGTGTTCTACCACAGGAAGGACAAGAAATGTATTCTGTTTTGCTTATGCGTGTACGCGTTGCTTGCAGGATTCCGAATGATAAGGAGTTGATCGCAATGGCATTCATAGGTGCAGTGATCCAAATTCCGTCGCCGAATCCGTCGATAAAATGAATTCCAGCGTCTGCACCGGCATATAGCTGAATGGTTTCTGGATCGGTTTGGCTGTAGCTAAAGTGATGGATTACAGGGGTTGATATGTTTCTTTCCGCTAATTCATATTGAAATACGCGAATAACTTGTGTTTTTTGAGTGTTGTTGGTGGAAACAATGTAGGCGCAATTCTCAGTGCGCAGCGTGTTAAAATCAATAGGTTGATCTAGATCAATGCGTATAAATGCGGCTTCCGGTGAAATTTCTAAGGCTTCTTGGGGTGTACACAATGGAACGTACTTGTTGGACGGATTTGCTTTCCAGGTCTGATAGTCTTGAATCAAGCGTAGCGTTCCCGGTATTTCAAAATCAATGTGCTTTGATCCAAGGTACAAATAGTCAGCTGCGAGATCCTGCAGGTTCCATTTGTCAAGTTCAACGCTGTAATTGTATCCAAAACCAAAAAAATTAGCGGGAGTGATGTCTGTTTTTTGGGATAGATCGGCAAAAACAAC
>CAYRVL010000073.1:10773-12470 GCA_964427665.1 uncultured Fluviicola sp.
ATGCGTCCGTCTTCGCCATCTCCGGCTTCTGTCACACCCAAATGCAGCGGATAGTTCATTCCTTGTTTGCGCATTTCTGCAACGAGTAACCGGTAGGCTTGAACCATCACAAGCGTGTTACTGGCTTTCATGGAAATAACCAGGTCGTGATAATCGTTTTTACGGCATATTTCAATGAATTCCATAGCAGATGCCACCATTCCTTCCGGCGTGTCGCCATAACGGCTTAAAATGCGGTCAGAAAGTGATCCATGATTTGTTCCGATGCGCATAGCGGTGCCTTGTTCTTTGCACAGTTTTACCAATGGCGTGAACTTATCTTCAATGCGCGCTAATTCTTGCTGGTAGCTTTCGTCGGTGTAGGTGATTTCTTCAAATTTCTTTTTATCGGCGTAATTCCCTGGATTAACACGGACTTTCTCGATCAATTTCGCAGCAACTTCCGCAGCGTTTGGCGTAAAGTGTATGTCGGCAACCAATGGGGTGTGATACCCGCGCTTTACCAATTCTGCCTTGATCACGCCTAAATTTTCTGCTTCTTTCTTGCTCGGAGCGGTCAAACGAACCAATTCACAGCCGGCATCGATCATGCGGATCGATTGTTCCACAGAACCCTCTGTATCCATCGTGTCGGTGGTCGTCATCGACTGTACGCGAATCGGATTGTTTCCGCCAATGGCCGTAATACCAATTTTTACCTCGCGGGTAGGAAAACGTTTGCGGTTAAAAAGATCGTCACAAAAAGAAAGATGCGCTGTCATGCGTGTATTGTTTCAGTAAAATTATGGATAGTTTTTCAGTGAATGATTGTTCAAGAAGAAATGTTCACTTCTAAAACATCGGGAGGTCGTGGATTGTTCAGCGACTTCGTTATGAATGGCATGCCTTTGTGTTGTATTTTTGACAAAAATTGATCTATGCATTTGGACGCATTACTGGAGTTTACAGCAACTTTACCGGGTACGGAGGAAACCTTTCCATTCGATACAAAAACGCTTGTACTGAAAGTGAGAGGAAAAATGTATGCGCTTGTGGATGTAGAAGAGCCGACAGGGATCAATTTGAAATGTGATCCGGAACGAGCCATTGAACTGCGTGAACGTTACGAAGGCATTCAGCCGGGTTATCACATGAATAAAAAGCATTGGAATACTGTCGATTTGTTGGGAAGTGTGGATGACAAGTTGATTTTCGAGCTGGTTAAACATTCTTACGAATTGGTGTTTCAGAGTTTACCTAAAAAAGTACGTGATGAGTTTGCGGATTGATAAATATGTTTGGTTTGTGCGATTGGCAAAAACCCGGACCTTGGCAACGGAACAGATTCAAAAAGGACGGATCAAGTTGAACAATACGACCGTGAAACCTTCCAAGGAAATAAAGATCGGGGATACGGTTTCTATTGTGAAGAACAACGCGGTCTTTAGTTACAAAGTAAAGGACTTGCTCGACCGACGAATTGGGGCCAAGTTAGTTAGCGATTATCTGATCGATATCACGGATCCTTTGGAGGTAGAAAAGTTCAAAACCTATCAGGCAGCGCAAAGCGTTTACCGGGAATACGGAACCGGTCGTCCATCGCGGAAAGACCGCGACCACTTGGATTCATTCTTTGAATGGTTGGAGGACGAGGATCCGGAAGATTGATCCTACCAGCCGCCACCGCCACCGCCGCCGCCTCCTCCACCGGAGAATCC
>CAYRVL010000074.1:0-12349 GCA_964427665.1 uncultured Fluviicola sp.
GTCATTTTGTAACGGAATGAATGATGGTTGCCAAACGTTCTGTTTGGTATTTGCGTGAGAAGTGGTCTAAATTTCGACTATTGAAAGGAATGGAACCTGATTGTTTCAGTTCTTGATCAAATGCAATAAGCTCATGCTTTAAATGATCCGGGTCTTCGATAGAAATTCCTGAATTTGTGTCCTGTAGAAGATCCGCCTGCAAGGATTGTGAGTGATCATCAGATTCTTGAATGATAAATAACTCTCGTCGAAGGCGTTCGGTTTGATCATCATTCGTGAATAATAACAGGATGTTTCTTTGAATAGCTAAGTAGTCATAAATTTTTGTTCCCATAAATGAAAACGAGTTAAACAAGAGTAATAAATGGTGTTTTGCGAGTTCTTGATACAACTGTTCAACGGGAAGTTTATTAATGAATGTTATGTTTTGTCGAATGTTTGGGGTGCGATTTTCAATGAAGTTGATGAGTTCAAGCTCTTTGTTCACTCCAAAAAAGCTAACATCAATATCTAGTTTGAAATCATTTTTAAGCTGTGAAAGCGTCTCAAAAAAACCTTGGTATGGATACCAATTGTACATGGAACCGGCATACGCAATTTTCAGTCTGTTTCCGGAGTAAGAGATATTGGAGGTATCAATATCCATATATCCGTTGGAAACTAAATGGAACTGCCCGGTCGGATGCATTTCTTTAAGCTTTGCGCATAGAAAATCAGAAACAGTTGTAATTACTGGGTTTTCACCCAAAACACGCATTTCAATCTTTTTAGACAGATACCGATATATCCTGTTGTTTTCTATGTTTACCCCTTGTGACCAAGGATCACGGTAATCATAAATTGCTGGTTTTTTGAACTCTTCCGACAGTTTTCGGGCATAGTGAAAAAGTACAAATGGATCACCCGTAGCAATAATAGCATCGATTTCGGGATGTTTAGATAAGTATTTCCGTGCAGTTAAGTAAAGGCTTCTTTTGTTACCTATTGGAAGAAAGAATTGACCGAATTCATAGATTGCATTGATCAAACGTCTCGGAAAAGAAAACCGTTCGGCGCCATATTTGACGTACATTTTGTTTCCTAAATGCGGTTCAAACGGTACATGAATTACAGAGTATGTATCGTGCTGGGTAATTTTTAATTGATTCCTATTGCCCTTTCCAATATAATCGGTTTCATCCCCAGTAACATGGCTCCAATCTCTTGTTACAAAAATGGGATATACACCGAATTCATGTAAATGTTGCATCCAGCCAACAGGACGCAGAGCCCCCACGCTGATAAAAGGAGGAAAGTCATATGCAAGGATCAAAACCTTTTTCTTAGGAAGCATGAACAAAGAAAAGAAAACTTTTCATATCAAATTCTATCTTTATGCAACCAGTCTGCAAAATTTGAAAAGTATCTTGTAGTCTTTTACAAGGAGAAAGAAAATTGAAAACCAACTTTATATGATTGACCAGAGCTATTTCCATTTTCAAAATATGAATGATGAAAACTAAATCAAAAAAGGGATTGCTATTATTTACGTCAGAGTTCCCAATCAAATTGACAGAACCTTTTTTAGTTGCTGAATTTGAACTTTTTAAGGAAAAGTTTGATGCGATTTTAGTAATCCCAATAGATTTGGATCCGATAAAAGACTTTCAATATAACTCGGAAAGAGTTCATGTTTTTATTCCTGAATTCAAATTTATATATCCCCAAGTCTTTTTTTATTCGATGATGTGGAAGGAATTGTGGTTTATTTTTTCGCGATGGAAAAATGGGAATAAATTATTAGCTCTAAAAACAGCGGTTAAATCCTGCATGCGAAGCAAACAAATAGCCAAACAGGTTTCAGCAAAAATGAATGTCGATGTTAAATGGTACGGTTACTCATTTTGGACAGATGATGCGGCACTTTCATTATCGTTTCTTCAAAGGGAAAATAAGGTTGTTCGATCGGTTTCTCGCGCGCATGGGTTTGATCTGTATGAGAGTGTTCATCCCAATAATTACCTGCCATTTCGGGAGTTCATTTTTACAACGTTGAATCAAGTGTTAACAGTGTCTAAACATGGTGCTGAATACATAAACCAAAATGGCGTTTCGCACAAAAAAAACAAGGCAAAAGCAATTTATCTCGGAACTCAAGTTCAAGAGAAAGCAACACTTAAACCAAATCAGAAAAGGCTATTACTTATTTCGTGTGCGGTTGTTACACCCATTAAAAGACTTCATTTAATCGCTGAAGCGCTAATGACAATCAAAGATTTAAAAATTGATTGGGTGCATATTGGGGGAGGCGCGGGTTTGAACGAACTCAAGAAGCTATGTAGTCATTGTCCAAGCAATATTTCAGTGGATTTTTTAGGTCAATTATCCCACGCCACTGTGTTGAATTATTACAAAGGAGTAAATGAAATACCGATTTTTATAAATGTTTCATGGTCTGAAGGTATTCCAGTTTCGATAATGGAGGCTTTTTCTTTTGGTTTTCCTGCGATTGCTACAAATGTAGGTGGTAGCTCAGAAATCATTGATAACAATGTAAATGGGTATTTAATTCAAAGGGATTTCGATAAAAATAAACTTGCAGAATTGATTCGCTTTTTTTTCGAAAGCAGCGATGATGATAAAATTAAATTTAGTCTAAGTGCCCAGAAAAAACAACAATTATTTTTCGATCAGAAGCGTAATGCAAAGGAAACATATGATTGCATTGTCAATGACCAAACTTTCCTTTAAACCAAGAAAAACCAATGATTTTCTTACAAAAACGGTAGATAGGTTTGAAACGATCGTAAATATCTAAGTCACTCTTAAAATTACGATGATCGATTGCCGGAGAATTGACATAGTCATCGAATTGTTTATTCGAAATATTGAGTTTTTTCAAGAAGTATTCTTTGGCAGCGGAAGGAATTTTTGTTTTGTTGTTCAACTCGATAGTAGCCTGATCTTTTGATAATTGGCCACTACAGATTAACATCGATAGATGAGCGATGTTTTTGTAAACTTTAAATTTTTTAGGAAGAATCACCTCTTGATAAAATTGAGTAAATAAATTTTCATGGTGTTTTCCCCCATAGTCAATCCATTTGAAGGTTTCTTCTAATTCTTTTTTTGCAATTTCTTTATTGTACTCAAACCAATTTAAAGGGTATTGAAATTGTATTTTTTTTAAACGAGTAATATAAAAGTGTTCAAACGTTCCAATAAACTGATTGTAATTTATTTTACGCTTTCCAAACCTTTTATGAATTGAAATAATGTTCTTTTTGTCTAGTTTGTAATGTGTGTAGTTTACAGGTAAAAATCCTTCCGTAAACGCATTGTATCCGAAGAGAATAGTCTTTACGTTATATTTGTTCGCAATGGTATAGAGCTGCTTTAATAAAGCATTTTCAAATGGTAAGTCTATATCAAGAACATTGGCCATTAAAAAGGCTCGCTGGGCATCTTGAATCTCAGACCAATTAAGTACACATGAATGATAGTCGTAACCACTCCAATCAATGATTTTTTTTATGTTGGAAATTGCAATTTCATTATTCCAACCTCCGTCTACATGGACCAAAAGAGCATTTATACCGGCTTTTTTGGCCATTAACACCAAGTAGGAACTGTCAATACCTCCGCTTATACCAATAATACAATCGTATTTAGATTTACGCGCAGAACGTATTTCCTTCCATCTGTCCTCAATAGATTTGTTTTTAATATCGTTTTTCGTTTGTTCAATCGTCTCCAAATTTATTTGACAGATCTCACAAACCCCCGCATCGTTGAGTTTGATCTCTGGGAAATTATCTGAGTCAAAGAGACAAATTTTACATTGTAATTTTGTCATTATTTTTTTTGAATTTGTTTCTAAGTGCTTTGCCTAATTCAATCCATACTGATTTGACAAACCAATGCATAAAAAGATAGGGGAAAATTCTGATTGTAACAAGGATATTTGAACCTTTACGAATGTTGGTTAATGTTACGCATACAAGGTTGAATCTTCTAATTGTATAGGCAAGAAATTCTTTTAAACCGTCCCCTCTGCCAACGGTTAAATGATTTGTCTTTGCATTTGTTTTTATTCGTTTAAAAAATAACGCTTCATGGTTATAAGATCGATAATCGCCTAGACTCAGATAATAAGCTAAAGTGGGGAAAATATTGTTGTAAGGAGTTTTTTTATTTGGCCACCACCATATGGGGAATTTTACTTGTCTAATGTTCTCAGTTCTAAAAATACCATATCCAAAACTATCGTTGGGGTTTATAACGAAAGTTTTTAAGCGTTTAAAAGTATTGTGATGTTGATAATCGAATATCTCTTTTTTTGAAATTTTAGAATCCCCTTCATCAATTAAATAAAATGCGCAAAAAGCAGAAACTGTAAATGGGTTGTTTTCCAATATAGAAACAAGTTCTCTAGCAAATTTTGGATCCCAAAGATCATCGTCTGCGGCCCACATGAAATATTTGGTTTTTGCCTCTTTAAGAAGAAACTCCATATTCTTTGAGATCCCAAGGTTTTTACCCTGTCGTACATAGGAAATACGTGGATCTATAGCTGCATATTTTTTACATATTTCATCAGAACCATCAGTTGCCCCATCATCAGAGATAATTAAAGTGAATGGAATATCTTCCAAGGCTAGAACTGAGATTATCGACTTTTCAATGAAATCGATATCATTGAAAACAGGCATGCCAATTGTCAGAATTGGTTGTTTCATGTAGCCAAGTCTAATGAAAAAAAACAGATTGTCATATTAATATTGACTTTTGAATTGTTGTCTAATGAATTCTGTTAATCCATATTTTACATCCCCTAAGTTCTTCGGGAAATAACTGAATGATAAAAGTGTAAACATTAGAAAATGATACAAAGTAATCCAAAATCCTCCTGGTTTTGGGTATGAATATGTAGTCAGATGTAAAAAGGATTTGTATCGGATGTATGGAAATTTTGGATCTAGCGATTTTAGCCACGGTATCATTTTCAAATCAGAGCCTAACATTTCAATGGTAATACGATTAGATACACCAGAGGAACTTCTTCTATAGATACACATGCATTCTTTTGAATACATTATTTTTCCGTTAATACTTACCATAGGATATATTGCACGTTCGTTGGATAAAATTGAGGTAGGAATCCCACCGGATTTTAACCAATATTCGCGTCGGTAAACAAGGGATGATGTATGAAACTTACGGTGTTGAAGCATGTCCTCAACATTCAATACAGTGTCTTGATCAGCTCCAAAAAACTTATCAGTTCCCGGAATATCATCAAAAACTACTTTTGCCTGATGGGCAGCACCTGAAAATGCGGGATGTGCCTCCAAAAATGTAATTTGCTGCTGCAATTTCTCCGAATTCGTCCAATAATCGTCACCGTCCAACAAGGCCAGGTATTTCCCCACACAGGCATTGTGAGTTGCAACGCAGTTGGGCGTTAAACCCAAATTTTGCGGATGTTGGAGCACGCGTACAAGCCCGGGATATTCGTTTTCATATTTTAAGGCAATTTCTCGGGTTCGGTCTGTACTACAATCTTCCCCGATCACCAGTTCCACACGAAAATTGGTGCGTTGATCCAACACAGATTCTACGGCAGCTTCCAGATAACGTTCCACATTGTAAGCGATCATCACAACGCTGACCATAACAGGTGTGTCGCCGGAGAAACGGTGTTCGCGTAACTGTAGCGTTTGATCAGTATACCAAGCTGTCATCGAGTGAGTTTTAAATGCGTTTTTCCACTGTTATATCGCTTGGAATAGCGGAATGGAATTGCAAAATAACGCCAAAAATTGGAATAATACATCCGCACTTCAAACCAATAATCGCGGCGGAATTGTTTTTCCATTTTCCACAATACAAGCAGGTTGCAGAAATGTGTTATCCCTTTTGTAACATGGTAGGCCAAATACCAAAGCAAGCCACCTGTTTTCAAATACAAGAGTGCATTGGAAAGCAAATTTTGGCGAATACTCCACGTGCTTCCGGTTGATGATGCTCCATGTTTGTGGATCGCAATCACGTCTTCAGTGAATTTTACAGTGAAACCACGAGCTCGGACGCGCTTACACAATTCCAATTCTTCGGCATACATAAAGAAATCCGGATCAAATCCACCTAATTCACGGAAAAGATCTCTCGGAATGAAAAAAAATGCGCCCATCACCGCTTCCAATTCACCGCGTTTGAAAGTGAAAAATTTGTCGATGAGGACATTCGTTCGCCAGATGCTTTTTAACGAAGCGACATCGAAGTATTGCGAATTCTGATCGCTGCCGTCGTCGTTCACCAATTTACATCCCAATACGCCCGTTTGCGGTTCTTGCTTAAGCAGTTCCAAGCAATGATCTATGCAGTTTTTCTGTAAGATCATATCTGAATTGATCAGTAGGAGGTAAGTGCCTTTCGCATGTGCGGCTCCCAGGTTATTTGCTCGGCCAAAGCCCTCGTTTTCCGTGTTTTCGATGATTTGCACCGTCGGATGCGCGTGTCGTATCTGCTCCACTGAGTCGTCCTGCGAGTCATTGTCTACCACGATGATCTCGTAAGTGACCCGGGTGGTCTGCACGATGCTCTCAACGCATCGGATCGTTAAGTCCGGTGTACGGTAATTGACAATGATGATAGAAACTTCAGGCTTATGCATGCTTTCCAAAGCTACGGGAAAATTTCGCTCGAAGGCGACCCCAAGAACTATTTTGAATAAGTAGATAGTGGTGCAATTTCGAATGTCTGAAACCTGGATCTTGTTCCGCGCCGTAGAAAACTGTTGCAGCCTTTCCAAGCGCTGCAGCAATCGTTGCGGTGCCTGAAGTGAGGCAATACAATCGCTTACTTGAGTGGATCAGGTCGCAGAAATCGAATAAGGTTGGGGTTGTACAGAACTGCGTTTTATCAGCGGGTACGTACAAACATTTCTCACTGCGAATGCTCATTACCTTGTCGAAGGTGAATCCGTGCGTTTTGAAATACACCATGGCATCATAGCGGTCCACATTACCCACCCACGACAAATAGTTTGGATCGTAGATCGAACAAGCAAATTCCTCGCGAAACTTTGGTGTGTAATAGATCTTTGGTTCGTTCCAACGGCTGCCGTTATCCAGTCCGTAATGTTGCATAATGCGATCTAGTAAGTTGTGATCAGCATCAACGATCTTCAGCATCTCCTCAATACTGCAAGTAATGCCGCGCGCTTCGGTAAATCCATCCACGAACGGATTCGATTCCCAAACCAATTTTTGATAATCCGGATGCCTCACCGGTGAGTGATTGGAGATCAAGACTTGGTGAAAACCGAAGTCTTTTTTAGCAATTTCCGGTAGATGACTGTGAAACAAATGATCTCCTAATCCGGCGTAGGGAATTTCCAAGATGAGCGTAGTGTGATCAGAATTTTCCATGCTTATCGGATCCAGTTAATGTTGTCCATTGTTTGTTTTGCTGCGACTCCGGTAAATAACGTATTTGCAGGCACTGATTTCGTAACCACACTTCCTGCACCGATGATCGCATTATCGCCTATTTCGACGCCTTTCAAAATGATCACATTTCGACCGATCCAAACATTTCGTCCAATTTTTACGGGTTTCGTTCGTGGTTTTAACGCGCCGTTGTGTATCACGTCGTGCTGGTCCGAATCAGTAATGTAGCAGTTGGAAGAAATGATGGTTCCCAGGCCTATGGAGATACTGTCATAAACATCGATTTCTGAGGACGTGTTGAGCATGCCTTTGCCTTCGATCAAGAGTGATGCATTCTCGCGCACATGAATTCTCGCGCCTTCGCACAGAGTGTAATGATCCGATTTCAACACAAAAGATCCGTTTTTTTCGATCCAAATAATTCCGGGTAAGGGTTTGAAGGAACTTGGAAAATGACATTTATTGATGAACAAAAAACATTCATTAAGGACTAATTGTGCCGATTGATGCAGCTTGAGGTACCCGTTTCGATAGACGTGAACCTGCCTTTTTCGCAAGGTGTTGAACTTAAAGTTTTGCAAGAAGGAATACAGTAGACGCAGCTTCATGGCTGTTTTTTATTGAAAAGCGTGGATACGAAAGATACGGGAAAAATTAGAATATGCACTCATGGGTTTCTCTTTTCTTGTCAACGTTTATGTATATAATCAACGTTCCCAGGTTATCGAGTCACGTATTTTTTTCGCAGGAATACCTGCGTAGATTGCATGTGCCTCCAACGGTTTGTTCACTAAGCTTTGGGCACCTACTACGACATGTTCTCCAATATGACTGCCTTTTAAAATAGTGACACCGGCACCGATCCAAACGTGATCTTCAATTTTAACCGACATAGGTGGATTGATGCGTTCGCCGGTGCGTTCATCCATGATCTTGTGTGAATCGCTGGTTCGAACTGTAATATCGTGCGAGAACATACAATCCTCGCCGATCTGTATACTCTGATTTGGTTCACTGACCAGTAAACTGGCTCCTTCAATTGTTGTTGAGTTACCGATTCCAATTTCTGAGTTGTCGTGCTCGATGAATAAATAAGAATTTCGAATCCCGGAATTTTCGGAAATATCCACAATGCAATTTGAACCTTTCAGAATTATTTGCGTGTTCAAAAGATTAGTGTTTTTGGCGATATAGATCTTATTGTTAGAGCCGTATGATTTAATAGTGCAGTTTTTTAAGTACCCAAGGCAAGTGAGTTCACATTTGTTACGTAATCGTATTTGGAGCAGTAATAGTTTGAATCTGTGAATTAGTCCCGTGCCAATCATATCTTAACGGTTTTTAAGGAAGTGCCCCGTTATTTTAATGAACCCAAAAAAGAATTTTCGTTTGAAAATATCTTTTAATGTATAATATTTCAGCACATCATCGACGATAAGATCTGGATGTTTCAATAAAATATATCTTCTGGTTTCAATCATTTTCTGCTCAGACGAAGTACGAATCATCGAGTCGTTTACCACCCGATAATTGAATACGACTTTTGAAACTCGATAAAAACCAAAGCCCTGTTTTTTCACGCGAATCCAAAAATCCCAGTCTTCATACCCCATATAAGGCATGTTTTCGTCATAACCACCAACCTGTTCCCAAATCACTTTCGGATAAGCTGCGCAAGCATCCAATGAATTTCTAAAAAGATTATTGGAAAGTACATATTCAGGCTGTTCCCAGACGCCTGTTTCTTCGCCAAAAAAAGCTGCATTACCAAATAGGACAGCAATTCTAGAAGATTTTTCAAGTTTTTCTTCCAACTGAATAAACATTTCTTGGGTCAGTGTATTATCAGCATCCAAAGGAATGATGTAATTGCCTATGGCAGATCGTATACCCGCATTTCGCGCTGCACCTAAGCCCTGGTTATTCTGATGAATA
Organism: uncultured Fluviicola sp.; assembly: GCA_964427665.1. GTDB lineage: Bacteria > Bacteroidota > Bacteroidia > Flavobacteriales_D > Crocinitomicaceae > Fluviicola. The sequence goes on from CAYRVL010000074.1 coordinate 9,369, forward strand.
ACCCTGGTGTTCGTGAAGTTTTCTGTCAAAGTGTCCAGTATGTGTATTGTTTCAGAATCCGTTGACCCATCATTTACCACGATTATTTCGTAGCTCAAATGAGTTGGTATGGACCGTTGAATGCTTTCAAGAGCCTCCGGTAAGTAAATACCGTGGTTATAACAAGGAATGACAATACTGACAAACAACTTTTCCATCAAAAATATTTTTTATTTAAGGCAAAAGTAGTTTCACCAATATCCAAAAGTAGAAAATCGTATTTAAGAAGTATTTCATATATTCCGCCTCTGCAATTGTATTCATCGTGAATCTCGATGGCGATTGCTTTTGTTAAATTAAGGAATGAAAGATCGGTGTCTTTTTCCAATAAAAATGTTTCAGCCCCTTCAATATCGATCTTTAAAAGATCAATTGTGCTAATGGATCTTTGATGAATTATATCATTTACAGTAATACTTTTTAATCCCGTTTCCGATTCGCTCAAAATTGTTTGCCGTGCCCAATTGCCACCTCCACGAAAATCTTTACCGATGTTTAAATTTAGTTTTGATTGCCCCAGTAAGCCAGCTTTGTAAATATAAACTGAATCGTTTTTTGAGACTTCGTTAAGGTTATATTGCAGTAATTGAATGTTTTCTGGGTCAGGTTCAATGCAATAAATTTTTGTTGTAGGAAAAATCCATTTAATGAACAAGGTCGTCAACCCAATATTTGATCCGGCATCAATTACTTGTGAAATTTCCATTTGGTTATTTCTGAAAAAGGAAATTATTGGTTCATATTCTTTTGTAATGAAGACCTGCTTGAATACAGCATAATCGGAGGATCTTTTTCTTAAACGAATTTTTTGATTATTCATCCAAATGACAAGGTATTCTTCAGTGACTTCAAAAATATCAAAGCCGAAATTTTGAAGTTCTAAAATATTTTCCCGCTCTTTGATCTTCTCAGTAGATGAGAAAAATGAGATTAACTTGTTTTTAATTCTTCCTCGCAACGATGACATAATTGATAGTGTTGAAGTCGTTGAAATGTGATTCGTCCATTTTTTTAAAAACTCGATTTATCTTCTTTCGAAAGTTTAATCGGTGGTAAATGGAAATTAATAATCTCATTCTGAAATTGGTTGGTTTTGTTGCCTCGAAAGCGTGGATAAGAGTTTGTCCCGCATTAGCCCACATTCCACCGTTTGATTCGAGCTCAATAATTTCAAAACCATGTTTCTCTAACAGAAAACGAAAACCATGTTTTGTAAAGCGGAAAAAATCGTATGGTTCTTCATGCAATGGCCAAGTAAAAGGCCCCGAAAGAATAAAATGACCTCCAGATTTAAGAACTCTGTATGCTTCACTGATCAAACCTTGATGATCCTCAACATGTTCAATTGTCTGGGTAGATAACACAGTGTCAAAGGTGTTGTCTGGTAAAGGAATATTATTCGCAGGCGCAATGATGTCAACTTTGTTTGAACTTGATTGTACAATGTCGCATCCAACGTATTTCTTGACTTTAGATGAAATTAATCGTTCATAAGGTTTATTACCGCAACCTATATCTAATAGATCTCCTTGTGCATATTTGTCCAAACTATTTTTTAAAGATGCATGAAAGGATAAGTAATGAAGAAAATACGCACTGTTTTCATTCACATCGATAGAAGTTAATCGTTTCAAACCCTCCTCGCGATTTACAGTGTCACTCATCATTGAAATGGTAAAGTTTTAGTCTTCTGATCTTGGATCTTAAGTGTAGTTCCTCTTTGCTCCCATTTACCTGAATCAAAATAAACGCACACGTCCTTTTGCCATCCCCATTCCGGAATCGGGTCGTGTAACATACAAACCTCAAAATTGCACAGGTCAAGCTGTTCAAATTTTTCTTTGACGTTATTACTTTCTGCCAAATGAACACGAATTGAATACATTCCTTCGTAAAGTCTTAAAGCATCATAGCTGAATTCAAATTCATGTTCACCATCTGTGCGACAAATGGGAGTTTCATCATCAAAAATCCAGTTATAAAGTACGGGTGCGCCAAGGCTATTTAATATTTGAAATGAGAGCGCCATCCCCGTTCTTCCTTGCGGTACGTGAACGACAATTTTAATTTTCAATGGTTTCCCATGGCTCTGAAGCCCTCCTCCTTCTGATGTGATCAAATTAACCTTGGTAATTGAGGGCTGTTTATTATTGGGTAAAACACTGTAATCATCATAGTTTCTATTTGAAACATATTTATCTATTACTTTATCTATGCTTCCAATGTATTCTACATTCCCGTTGCTCAAAAAAATACCGTTTTTGCAAAGTTGTTTTACTGCGACTAAATCATGACTTACAAAGATCACTGTTCTACCTTTTCCAGCCACGTCTTGCATTTTTCCTAGGCATTTCTTCTGGAATTCGGCATCTCCCACCGCAAGTACTTCGTCGATAATAAGAATTTCAGGTTCCAGGTGGGCGGCAACAGCAAAAGCTAAACGCACATACATTCCGGAACTGTAATGCTTTACCGGTGTGTCAATGAATTTTTCGACACCGGAGAATTCCACGATCTCGTCGAATTTGGCAGCCACTTCCTTGCGCGTCATCCCCAAAATAGTTCCGTTCAGGTAGATGTTTTCCCTTCCTGTCAATTCATGGTGAAAACCGGTTCCCACTTCCAACAACGAGGCTATGCGACCGTTGATCTCAATACTGCCTTCCGTGGGTTTGGTGATCTGTGAAAGGATCTTCAAGAGAGTACTTTTACCGGCGCCATTTTTTCCGATAATACCAACAACATCGCCTTTTTGGATCTCAAAGTTGACGTCGCGCAAAGCCCAAAATTCTTCTTTCGAGGATTTTTTCTTGCGAAAAACGTCTCCCAACGAATGGCGCAACGAATCGCTTTTCTGTGCGCCGATCGTGTACCGTTTGGAAAGGTTTTTTACCCGAATGGCTATGTGTTCGTCCATGTAGTTTTCTTTTGTAGCAGCAGGT
>CAYRVL010000075.1:0-12046 GCA_964427665.1 uncultured Fluviicola sp.
CTTATGCGAATAATTGTCGGATGCACGAGAATTTCAAAAAAGCACTTTCAGAATATGTACTTGCAGAACGTCATTTTCAAAAAACCAGAGATCAAAACGGTTTACTGCTTTGCTATTTGGGATTGATGGAACAAAACCGCATTCTGGCCAAGTGGGACGCCGTGCGTGAATACGAAAAACTTTCCGACGAACTGCGAGATTCATTTAATCCTGCACGAGCGACTTTGGCTCATTTTTACAACCGCAAAGCAGCCATTGCTTCCGAGGTGGATCACGATAATGATCAGGCAATTCAGCTTTCGTTGAAAGCTATCAATTACGCAATGGAAACCAACGACACATTTACTATGGCTTCCTCATACAACCAAATTGCTTTCGGTTACGGAACGCAAAACAAATTTCAGCAAGCGCATCACTATTATCAACGCTCACTTGAGCTGTACAAGAAAATAGGAAATGAACGCTATGTCGTAGATCTCTACATGAATTTATCCCGACATTTTCAGGTACTGAAACAATTGGACAGTTCCGATTTTTATGCCTTCAAAGGTTATAAACTTGCGGAACATCGAGGTTTCGAACATGCCCGGCAAATGAACTGTATGCTGCTCTTTGAGAATGCTACGGGAAGAAATGATTTTCGCTCGGCGCTCGAGTATCATATAAAGTATGTTGACATCGGATCAAAAAACGAACAAAAGCGCTGGAATAAGGTGCTGTTGGATCTGGAAAAGAAGCACCAGGTTGCCGTTAAAGAAAAAGAATTGGCGTCGAATAAAAACCAATTGAAGCTGAAAGAACTGAATTTACAACGCTCGCAAACGACGGTTTTTGTCACGCTACTCTCGCTGTTTTTCATCGTGATCATCTTGGCCTTATTGGCATACTTTTTCTTAAAACAACGCCTCACCAACAAGCAGTTGAACACCCTGTTAGAGGAAAACCGCTTTCTTCTGGAAGAATCCAATCATCGGATCAAGAACAACCTGCAATTGGTTACATCGCTGTTACACCGCAAACTGGACGGAGAACCGGATGAGCGGAACAACTTGAAAGAGGTACTGGAAGAAATTGAAGTCATTTCTACCTTACACAAGCATATTTATCTGAGTAAGGACAAGAAATCGGTAAACTTGCACAATTACCTGCTGGACATTCAATCTAATTTCAGCTACATGCTTCACGAAAACCGCATTGCCCTTACCTGTGAGGTTTCCCCGATCGAGTTGGACATCAATAAGGCCATGTACTTAGGCTTACTATTCACGGAATGTTTGATCAATAGCATGAAACACGCTTTTGCTGATACGCCAAAACCTCAGATCCATTTGACCATTTCTTTGACGCAAGAGGGTGCGATCGAGTGGGTCTACACCGATAATGGTTGTGGTCTTCCTGCAGATAAAAACCCCGAATTAGTGCGATTAATGTGCAAACAACTAAAATCTCATTTTCACCTTACTAGAGCACCCGGATTTGAATTAACCTTGCGATTGAACCCATGAAGATCCTGATCATTGAAGATGAATTGCTTGTTGCGGATTACATCCGGCAGATCCTTATAAGAAATGGACATGCCGTTTTGGGAATAGCCGATACACTGGCCGATGTGGAACAGCAGCTGATCGGACAACCAGATGCCTGTTTGTTAGATATTCGCCTGTCGGATGGTGAAAACGGAATTCGCATTGGGGCGCTGTTAAAGGACAAAGGGATTCCGTTCATCTATTTAACCGCCAACAACGAGATGTCCACGATCCAACAAGCGATCACCACACAACCGGAGGCTTACTTGTCCAAACCATTCAATGAGCGCGATATTTTAGCTGCCTTGGCATTGATAGAAATGAAACAAAAAGCCAGTTCTTCCATCCAACTCCGCGGTTCGCAAGGACATTTTAACCTCTTACTTTCTGAAATTCTTTTCTTGAAGGCAGACAATGTTTACACGGAGGTTCACACCCGCGACAAAGTTTTCATCGAGCGACAAACACTGAAGGAAATGGAAGAACAATTGGGAAATTCGTTCAAGCGCGTACATCGATCCTTCATTGTCAATACCGATCACATTCAATCTAGAAAACGCAATTCGATCTTCATTAACGGATTCGAAATTCCGGTGTCACGCAACTTTTGATTACTTCACCTTTTTCTTCATAAACGCCTTGAAATCTTTCCAGCTTGCCGCATCTGCAGTCGCGTTGTAGGCAATTGGAATGGAAAACTGCTTTCCTACTTCTGTGGAATTGGGATTCGTGAATGCGTGTGTGGCATCCGGATAATTCACAAACGTGTAATCTGCCTTGAGTGCTTTCATTTCTTGGTCCAGCGCATCGATCTCTGCAAGAGGAACAAACTTGTCAGCCGCACCATTGCATACCAAAACTGCAGCTTGTAACCTTCCGGCTTTCAGTGCAGGACCGCTCAAGCCACCATGAAAACTAACTACAGCATCTAGTGGCGCGCCCATTTTAGCAGCATTTAAAACCACGTTCCCACCGAAACAGTAACCGATTGCAGCCATTTTAGCCGGATTTACTCCCGAAACAGATAAAGCTGCGCGATATCCTGCCATGAATCGTTCATACAAGACAGAGGTGTCTGCATAGACCTCGCCTGCCAGAGCAGAAGCTCCTCCAGGATCATTCGCACTTCTTCCTCCACCATACATATCCAAACAAATGGCAATGTACCCATCGTTTGCCAATTGTGCAGCACGCGATTTCGGATACGCGTTCAGACCCCACCATTCATGAACGATCAATATCGTTTTGGTGTGTTTGGTCACTTTAGCCGGCTTTGCTACAAATCCTAAAAAAGGAGTCCCGTTCACACTGTAGGTCAGCGAATCTAATTGCTGAGCCGAAACTGACGAACCAACTAGCATCGTCAATGCAAAAATTAAAAATTGTTTCATGTCTGGTAATATTAACTAGGTAACAAAAGGGACGAACAAAGGTTCACTATTCGTTCCAAACACCGATCAGCGCTAAGCGAAATAACAGGAAAATGCCCGGATGTAAAATAGTCCCCACAATGATAACGTAATAGTAAACGTAGTCCCAAAAAACGAGCTTTGGCATCTTTGAAACAAACGGATTTGTGTAGCGACGATTCAAAAAACGTTTGGTCCCCGGAAAGAAACTGACTATAAAACCCAGAAACATAGCCAATCCCATTTCCAGAAACATGAATGCAACTTCTGGATCAGACAACAGAAAAACCAACACCAAATTTACCGGAAGCACCCAGGTCATCAGCACGAAGGGAAGCATCCAAAATTCTGCTCCATGACGGATATCCGCTGTTCGCATAAACCAGTGGACTTTTCGAAAATAATTACGAAGTAAGATCATGAACTCAAAAATAGCGTTTGGAAAGAGATCGCATCCATGAGCATTTACAGAATTAAAAAAGGGACACGATCATCGCGTCCCTCTTGAACATTTTTTCATGTCATTTACCACTGAAACAATGGGCGATCGGACATCAAAGCATTCACTTCTTTGCGCACGGCTTCGATGGTTGCTTCGTCGTTGATGTTCGACAACACCCGGTCGATCAACGCAACGATCTGCGGAATTTCATTTTCTTTCACTCCGCGCGATGTCAAAGCCGGTGTACCTACACGGATCCCGGAGGTAACAAACGGTGATTCAGTATCAAACGGAACCATGTTCTTATTCACGGTAATGTCCGCTTTAACCAGGTTGTTTTCAGCATCTTTTCCGGTAACACCTTTTGAACGCAAGTCGATCAACATGCTATGATTATCAGTACCTCCAGAAACGATCGCATATCCCAACTTGACGAATTCTTCCGCCATCACAGCCGCATTCTTTTTCACCTGCGCCATGTATTGCTTGTAGTTGTCAGTCAATGCTTCACCAAAAGCAACCGCTTTCGCAGCGATCACGTGCTCCAACGGTCCTCCTTGAATTCCCGGGAATACCGCAGCATCCAACAGAGCCCCCATGGACTTCAAGTTTCCGTTTTGCCAACGCAACCCGAATGGATTTTCGAAATTATGACGCATCATGATCACACCACCACGCGGTCCACGTAAAGTTTTATGCGTAGTTGTAGTAACGATATGACAATGCTCTAACGGATCGTTCAATAATCCGGCTGCGATCAAACCTGCAGGGTGAGAAATATCAGCCAGCACCAAAGCTCCTACTTCATCAGCCACTTTGCGAATACGTGCATAGTCCCAATCGCGGGAATAGGCTGACGCTCCACAGATGATCATTTTCGGTTGCTCGCGGCGAGCCACTTCTTCCATCATCTCGTAGTCCACGTAACCGGTTTCTTTTTTCACGCCGTAAAAGAACGGTTTGTACAATTTTCCGGAAAAGTTTACAGGTGAACCGTGTGTCAAGTGTCCACCATGGCTCAAATCGAATCCAAGGATCTTATCACCTGGTTGCAGACACGCCAAGAATACGGCTGCATTTGCTTGAGCACCGGAATGTGGTTGTACGTTCGCCCAAGTGGCGCCAAACAATTTACACAAACGATCGATCGCTAATTGTTCCACCTTGTCTACCACTTCACATCCTCCGTAGTAGCGTTTTCCTGGTAAACCTTCTGCATATTTGTTGGTCAAAACAGAACCCATTGCTTCCATCACCTCATCAGAGACGAAATTTTCAGAGGCAATTAACTCAATTCCATGTTCCTGACGCTGTCTTTCGGCAGCAATCAAATCAAATACTTCCTGATCGCGTTTCATTGTCATTCCTTTGTTTTATGTCCAAACGGACGATTATCTATTTGCTGTAGTTAATAGCCATTATTTTGCGCAAACCATCTTCCAAACTGGTCATAGGTTTGTAATTGGTCATTTCTAATAATTTATCCGAGCTACCCACGCGACGTTCAACCTCGTAATCATAACGCTTTTTCGGCGCCTCAATGTATTGGATTTGAGAATTTGAACCGGTAATTTCCTTGATCTTATTGGCAAGATCTTCAATGCACCATTCCGCTTCGTTTGCGATGTTTACAATGTGGTACCCCTTGGCATCCATCAAACGCACACAAGCCTCTACAGTATCATCGATGTACGTAAAATCACGCGTTTGCTTACCCGAACCAAAAACCGTCAATGGCTCATGGGCTATGGCTTGTTCAAAAAAGCGCGGCACCACCATGCGATTATCTTGATTGTATCCGTAAACATTAAAGAAACGTAGAGAAATCACGTTGATCCCTTTTTCTTCATGGTGAGAAGCCAAGTAGATCTCATTGTAACGTTTTGCCATGGCATAAGATGTTCGTGGATCCACCAACACTTCTTCTGTCAACACATTTTCAAACGCAGAATGACCGTAAATACCGCTGGTTGAGGCGTACATGATCTTTTTCACGTTGTTTGCCAGAGCTGCCAGCGCTACGTTACGGGTACCGATCACTTCCACATCCATGGTTTCCACCGGATTGTCTGCAACGATATCTACACCGAGGACCGCAGCCAGATGAAAAATCACGTCACAACCAACCGTTAGTTCATTCACCAGCGCGGCATCGCGCACATCGCCCTGAACAAATCGGATGCGTTCAAAAATTTCACGCTCGATTTTGTTGCCGCGTAGTAGATTATCGAGCACCGTCACTTCATGTCCTTCGTGAACCAATCTTCTGGTAAGATTACTTCCGATAAAGCCGGCACCTCCTGTGATTAATATGCGCATGGTTTCAGTTTACACTACAAAAATAAAGGAATTTACACAGCCCTTAACGGATTTGTGCAAAAAGTATTGACATCCTGTGTTATAAGCGCCGAATGGCATTCAACCGATGAGTCAGCTGTTGGTCTGTCACCCGAATGATCCCTGCTTCTGTTAGTTGGTCTATACGCACGAATCCGCTGGCGTGAATGATCGTATCGTTTTCTAGGAGAATACCTACATGGTGTATCCGGCCAGCATCATTCATGAAAAACGCCAGATCTCCGGGTTGTTTTTCCGCAAACGGGATATCGCGTCCCATTTCGATCTGCTGGTACGCATCGCGCGGCAAATTGTGATCAAAAATCCGGTAAACTATCTGAGTAAAACCGGAGCAATCTATTCCCCAGAGCGTTTTTCCTCCCCACAAATACGGGGTATTCAGGTAACTCATTGCCAAATCACTGATCGCATGAGGAAAGGGTTCCTCGCCGTCTTGCCACTCGTAGCGATGCGGACCAATCGCGAAATGCGGTGTGAGTTCCACAGAAACAAATGCTCCGCGGCCAATGCGTTGCAAACCGAATGGTCCTAGGATCGTGCGTTCTGCTGCGTGCTCGGTAGTAATGCCATCCAACCAACGATACACTTCTTTTTCGGTTAGGGTCAACAACAATTTCTCGTCGGTCCATCCTTCGTAGCCATCCATCATGGAGCGTACTTTGCGCCACTGATCTTTGTTTTCCAAGATCTCAACCGGTTCACCGAACAGCAATTGAGAAACCATTTCGGCGCGATCACTATTTTCAGCGCGCAAGGGAGCTATGGCAACATGGCAAAAGGCAAACATGACTATTTTTTAGGGAAGTTAGGCAATTTTGTCAGATTAATAGCCTGTTGCATGTGACGTTCGTTGTGATAAGCTACAAACAGTAATGCATCTCCCAAGCGCAAGCGAATGATCTTTGAAATGGAGATTGGGACTTTCACTTTGCGCAAATTTACAGCAACTGCTTTCTCCAGCACGTTCAGTAACTCCTGCTGTCGCGTCAACAATTCACTCACCTCTTCTCCGCTGGTCAAAGACATGTTGATCATTGGATTGTAGTTCTTAGGAGCATTGAACTTGCGTTTCACATTTTGTTGTTTCCCCAATTTCATGGATTGCCAGGCAGATCTTCCAAGAGGAGAAGAATTGAACACTTCTCGCGGAGTCGTGAAACGGGTTTTCTCCATTCTATCAAAAAATGCCGGATGGTAATACTCCGCATAGGCATTCAAATGCGCAAACACTTCCGCAATACTCCACGAATCTTTGTTCGGTTTCCACTGCAATTGTGCGGAGGACAGAGAAGCAAATTTGCCTTTCAAAAGATGAATATTGCGCTCGGTAATCGTTGCTACTTCATTAAATAACCATTGAGTTGTCATACGCTGCGGAATAGTGCCGCAAAGATACGTGATGCATCCTATAAACAAAACTTATCACACAAAAAGCAACCATTTTAAACATTTCACTATCTTTCGAATATGAAGTCATGCGTACTTACAACTCTGTTATTATTTCTGGGATTGATCCTGCGTGCGCAACACGCCGATCATACTCATGCCACTACCGGTGGACTTCTGGAAAACAAAGGGCAATGGGATCAGCCTGTGTTATTCCGATCGAAAACGCAACAGCAATCCGTTTGGGTCCAACAGCATGGCTTCATTTACGACATCCGTGATTACAGCGCTGTCAAACATTCCCATTTCAATCCGCAGGCGCAACTCGAAAACTTAAGCTATCAATCAACCGTAGTTGCCGCACATTTTGTCGGGTCATCCGCTGTTCAGGTCATCGAAAAAGAAAAACCAAGTTCGCATTACTACAATTATTTCATCGGGAATCAAGCGTCCAAATGGGCAGCTGAAGTTCGCGCCTACGAAACAGTCATCTTGAAAGAACTGTATTCCGGGATCGATCTAAAGATCGCGGATAACGGGCATGAATTCAAAACAGAATGGTGGTGTGCGCCAGGGAGTGATCCGCGACTTATTCAAATCGATTGGAAAGGTGCAGAACACGTGCGTGTAGATGAACAGGGAAACTTGGTCATTCGAACGCCACTTGGAACGATCACCGAAGGAAAACCCATTGCCTACGCCTTGTCGAATGGTAAAAAGATCCCAGTAGCATGCGCGTACAAATTGATCGACGATCGCGTTTCATTCCAGGTAGGCAAATATCCGCCAACGGCTACCTTGGTGATCGACCCCACATTGATCTTTGCCACGTATAGCGGATCTGTCACAGACAATTTCGGGATGACTGCAACTTACGGCTACGACGGCTCCGCATTTTCAGCGGGAACGATCTATGGAAATGCCTACCCCACACCCGACAACCTGGCCTATGACGTAACATCAAATTTCACAGTCATAAATGTTTCTGGTTCTGTTACCACGGATGCGTTCATTTCCCGCTATTCTCCGGATGGATCCAACATGCTTTGGACCACCTTCTTGGGAGGAGGCGATAACGTACAAGGAACCGAAACAGTGCACAGTTTGATTTGCGATAAACAGAACAATATTTACGTGTACGGAGTCACTTCTAGTCTGGACTTCCCCACCGCCAACGGCTACCAAAGTACACATGGTGGAGGAACTTCGCTTTCGGTACAGTTCAACGGAACCAATTTCGGTGCAGCAGGAACAGACATTTTCGTGAGTAAGTTCAGTGCTAACGGACACAATCTATTGGGATCTACCTACATGGGAGGATCCGCAAATGACGGAGTAAACTACAAATTGTCATCCGGAAATTACACGTCGGTTTCAGCCTACGACTCGCTATCCTACAACTATGGCGATCAATTTCGCGGGGAGATCATGGTGGATTCGCTAGGGAACTGCATCGTTGCGTCCTGCACGCGATCTGCAAATTTCCCGATCATGAATGCTTTTCAAGGTACAATCGGTGGCCAGCAAGATGGTGTGATCTTCAAACTCTCGAGCGACTTGAGCACCTTGCAGTGGTCCTCCTTTTTTGGTGGATCCAACAACGATGCTTGCTACTCGGTCAAAATCGATTCTTCTTACAACGTCGTTTTCGCAGGCGGCACCTCGAGCACGAATCTTCCGGGGACGGCGGGAGCATATCACGCCAATTATCAGGGTGGAAAAGCCGATGGATTTATCGGGAAATTAACACCAAACGGACAAACGCTCATTCGTTCTACTTACGTAGGAACAACCAATTATGATCAGACCTTCTTTGTAGAGATCGACCGATTGGATAATATTTTTGTACTCGGACAAAGTTTAGGTGGACTCTACCCGATTGTCAATGCGACAGGAAACGTATTTAGCGGACAGTACATTTCGAAATTCACGCCAGACTTAACCAACATGCTCAATTCGACCACATTTGGGAATGGAAACAGCAACATCAACATTTCACCAGCGGCCTTTCTAGTAGACATCTGTGGGAATATGTACGTTTCCGGGTGGGGAGCGAATATTTTGCAAGCTACGCCACTGAGCGGGATGCCTATTTCCTCCAATGCATTTCAAAGTTCGCCTGCCAACGGTTTCGATTTTTACTTGGCGGTTTTCGATCGCGATTTCGATGGGTTGCTTTATGGCAGTTATCTTGGGGGAAATCAAGCTCAGGAACATGTTGATGGCGGAACTTCCCGCTTTGACAAGAATGGCATCGTTTATCAAAGCGTGTGTGGCGGTTGTGGCGGACATAGCGATTTCCCAACAACTCCGGGAGCCTGGTCAAATCAGAACTTAAGCTCGAATTGTAACAACTTGGTTTTCAAGTTTGATTTCGATCTACTGCCAACAGCCGAATTTTCTACCACAGATCTGATCGGTTGCGCCGACTTTGAAGTGAACTTCACCAATACTAGTCCGCCTGCTGATAGCTATGTCTGGGATTTCGGAAACGGCGATACGACATCGGTGATCTACAGTCCCACAGTTACCTACACGACTCCGGGAACTTATTTGGTGCAATTGACCGTAACCGATAGCATTTGTCTCTTGACGGACACTGCCCAGATCAACATCACGGTTCTTCCGGAGTTGAGTTTATCCGTTTCAAACGATACAATCTTGTGCAGTCCCATGAGTATGACCTTTGCGGCATCGGCAAACGGAACATCCAACCAATATGTGTGGTCATCGAACAGTAATTTCACAGACACCCTAAACGCCTCTCCGACAGATTCAACACTAACAGTTACACCAACGGAAACGACAACTTATTACGTTCAAATTGGAAATGCTGCCTGCTCAAAAATGGACAGTGTTACCGTTTACTTTGTTGGCGGCAGTTTGACAATCAGTGGCAATGACACCATCTGCATCAACGATCCTACCACGTTGACGGCCGCGATTTCGGTTCCGGGTGTGACTTTTGATTATATTTGGTCACCGGCCTCCGTGCTTACTCCATCTTCTCAAGACAATGTGGTCACTGCCAACCCGCCGATTAGTCAATGGATCTTCTGTGATGCGAACGGCTCCAATGGATGCTTCGACCGCGATTCGATCTTTGTAACTGTTGGAAATCTAGGCGCCACTGTAACCGCAACTGCCAATCCGTTAGTCGTTTTACCAGGAGAAACCAGCGTCCTATCGGCAGCACCAAGCGGGTTCACGTATAGCTGGACACCAACAGACGGATTGAGTAGTCCCAATAGTCAACAAACCAATGCCACTGTTTTCGAAACGACCAATTATACAGTTTCCGTCAGCGATGGTATCTGCACAGAAAGCGCAACGGTTCAGGTAAAAGTAATGGCGGTCGTTTGCGACCGTACGTTCGTCTATGTGCCAAATGCCTTTTCACCGAACGGCGATGGTGAAAACGAAATGCTGTATGTGCGCAGTGCGATAGCAACAGAGATCGAATTCAAAGTATTTGATCGATGGGGCGAATTGGTATTTGAAACTACCGACATCAACACAGGCTGGGATGGCACATTCCGTGGTAAAAAATTAGATCCGGACGTTTACGATTACTACTTGCGCGCCGTTTGCGTAGGAGGCAACGAAGAGATCATCAAAGGAAATATAACATTACTTAAATAACGAACATGGCAAAGAAGGTCATCACGAAAAAAAGCGAACAATTCTTAGAGAAATATTTGAACAATGCATCCCCAACAGGATTCGAGTCTGGCGGTCAGCGCATGTGGATGGATTACATCAAACCGTATGTCGATGAATTCAAAACCGACACCTATGGTACAGCCGTTGCGATCATCAATCCGAAGGCAAGCTACAAAGTAGTGATCGAGGCACACGCCGATGAAATTTCTTGGTTTGTGCATTACATCACCGCCGATGGTTTTGTTTACGTCCGAAGAAACGGAGGATCAGACCACATGATCGCCCCATCGAAACGCGTAAACATCCACACTAAAAAAGGCATCGTAAAAGCCGTTTTCGGTTGGCCGGCGATCCATACCCGTGCTGAAAAAGAGGAAACGCCATCGATGAAAAATATTTGTTTGGACTTGGGATGTTCTTCCAAAGACGAAGTAGAAAAGTTAGGCGTTCACGTTGGTTGCGTGATCACGTATGAAGACACCTTTATGGTACTGAATGAAACGCGTTATGTAGGTCGGGCTTTGGACAACCGCATTGGTGGCTTTATGATCGCGGAAGTTGCCCGACTGTTACACGAAAACGACGTGAAACTGCCTTTTGGTCTGTACATCGTTAATGCCGTTCAAGAAGAAGTTGGTCTGCGTGGAGCGGAAATGATCGCTCGAAACATTCAACCGGATGTTGCCATCGTTACGGATGTTTGTCACGATACCCAAACGCCATTGATCAACAAGATAGAACAAGGTGATCTTTCCGGTGGAAAAGGTCCTGTGTTGACTTACGGACCGGCAGTACAAAATAATCTATTGCAATTATTGATCGATACGGCCGAAAAGAAGAAGATTCCATTCCAGCGCGCAGCAGCTTCACGTGCTACAGGAACGGATACGGATGCCTTTGCGTATTCGAATTCTGGCGTAGCATCGGCATTGATCTCCTTGCCTCTGCGTTACATGCATACAACGGTAGAAATGTGCCATAAATCAGATATCGAAAATTGCATCTCATTGATGTATCACGCATTGCAAAGCATCCGAGCAAACCATTCATTTTCGTATTTCGGGAAATAACTTTACTTGTAAGCAGGTCAATATTTTTCTTGATTTACGGGTAGAAAGTTAATCCGGTCAACCAATAGCGCATGACAACAGCGTCATCATGAAACCGAAATAATCATCGAAGGGGCAACAGTTTGTTGTCCCTTTGTTTTTTTGTACCGCATAATCCCTAATTTTGTAGCATGAAATGGATCGGAAAGCGCA
>CAYRVL010000076.1:0-9529 GCA_964427665.1 uncultured Fluviicola sp.
ACGAACTATTTACCCTTCTCTCCTGACTATCTGACCAGATGCTGCATGTAATCTTTTGGAGAAGAAAATCTTAATCGCATCCCTGTTTCGCTAAGGACGAATCACTCTTACCAATTTACTCCTCCTATTCAGTTGGACTTATTCGCCTTGCTGATGTTTTTGATAAGGCACGTATCCAAGTAGTATCAAGAAAAACAGCGGACTACAAAAGAAAAGAGGGACATTTTCATGTCCCTCTCCTCTTACCTAACCACTACTAAAAATACTACTGTTTTACCAGTTTTCCTACCGGCAAACCGTTGTTAAACAACAGGTATTGCCCTGCAGGCGCTCCTTCTAACAATAAAACTGTTTGAGTATTAGAACAGTTCTGTGTCAAAATTGTTCGACCTGACAAGTCAGAAATCGTTAAAATATCTCCTTCGTTTGTATTCTCAACGATCAAAGATGTGCTTACCGGGTTTGGATAGAATTTCAAGTCCGTCAAAGATGCTTCGTTTACAGACAATCCGGATGCTACAGGCAAGGCGATCAAGTTTCCTCCAGTTGGCAAAGCAACCCACAAACCAAATCCTGCTCCGTTGTTGTTAACCGTTGGATCCAAGAAACCAGAGGCCAATACAGTCAATGCAGTTCCTCCCAATGTTGACAAGTCTGCATCGTAAGAGATCACCGGCGCACCTCCAGCTTCGATCTGCAACTCAAATGCTGCATTTGGCAAGTCTAAATAACCTGCGTTCTCGCCATAAGAAAGATCATCCACAATGATTCCAGCCGGAATTGCCGTTTCACGCACGTCAACCATCGGTGCATCTGTTGCTCCATGGAATACTTTTACAGCAACCTCATTCGCAGCGTTCGCACTTTCACGCGCTCCACCAAAGGCAATGATATTAAATGGTGTTGCAGGAGTGTATGTTCCGGAACCAACCGTACCAGAAGCTATTGCTACAAACTTATCGCCACCAGCCAAATTGATTGTTTGTGTATACAACGGACTCGCACTGGACGTAGCATTTGGAGCTGTAATATCAATTTCTAAATCTGTGTTCGCCGGAACATCAATAAATGGAGTGGCTGTGCGGAATTGGAACGCAGGGATCAAATTGATAGCGTTGTTCACCCACACGCCTACTGATGCTGCATCTGTAGATGCACAATTGTGAATTACTTGCAAACGTGCCGTTGTAATTGCTGTACTTGGCAATGGAAGTACCGTTCCGTCCGCTAAAACTGCAAATAAACCGAATGCTGCTCCATTGGAATTTGCCGTAGGATTCAAAAATCCGGAAGCCATCACTGTCAACGCTGCACCGCTTGCCCCTAAGGTTTGCAAAGGCGCGCTATACTGAGCAACGGTTGTTTGATCCATTGTACGGATCTGTACTGCGTAATCGTCGTTCGGAACAACAATGTAGTTCGTAAAGTCACCAAACTCAGCTCCTGAAGCCAATTCAACGACTGCTAAAGGATTGGAAACTTCCGATACTTTCACTGCAGGTGCGTCTGTTGCTCCGTGGAAGATCAAAATGTCGTTGTCTGTCGCTACACCCGCTGTTTCCTGGGCATCAGTTTTCACAAATAAATCGAACGGAGTGGCAGGAGAATAACCGGTCGCACTCACGATCCCGGCAGCCATCACTACATACGTTTCACCATCCACTACAGTCAGTGACTTTGTGAACACCGGCGAACTCGCATCTGTACTAGCTGGTCCGTTGATCGTCACTGTGTAGGTTCCTGCCGGAACCGTAATAAATGGTGTTGCCTCACGAAATGAAAGATCATCAAAAGATGCATCCGGAAATCCACCGTTCACACGAACGTCTACTGTTGCTGCTGCTGCATCTGCTGAATTGTGAATAACCTGTAATCGTGCTTGTGCCATAGCCCCAGATGCCAAGGCCAGGAATGATAATGTAAAGATTGATTTTTTCATATAAAGTTGTTTTGTTACACCCTTAAAAACAGGCACTTATTTGTTTTGTTCAATCTTTTTTGTAATACATTAAACATTTAACATTTTTTTGAATTCCGATCTTCCCTATCTTTGATGTGTGAGCGAGTGGTTACAAACATCTGTTGAATTTGTAAAAGGCGTTGGCCCTCAGCGTGCAAAGTTATTGCGCGATGAACTCGATATTCACACCTATCAGGACCTGATATTTCATTTTCCTTTTCGCTACATCGATCGTTCGCGGTATCACCTCATCAGTGAAATCGGACAAATCGATAGTTATGTGCAATTGAAAGGTCAGATCATTGGCCTGAAAGAAACTGGAACGGGTCGCGCCAAACGACTTACTGTAAAATTTCAAGATAGCAGTGGTACGATTGACCTCGTTTGGTTTCAAGGTTATAAATATGTGCTTCCAAATCTGAAACCTCACACTCCTATCCAAGTATTTGGTAAACCCAAGCAATTTGGAGGCAACTGGAACATTCCACATCCGGAGATCCTGGCTCTCAGCATGGTCGATCCAAATCTGGGCTGGCAACCGGTTTATTCCAGTACAGAAAAACTGACCAGTGCCGGACTTCATTCACGCGGTTTGCAAAAGATCATCTTGGGACTACTCACGCAAAGTGGCATTCAATTCCTGCCAGAAACGCTCCCGAAAGCACTTTTGGATCAATACCGTTTTCCGGACATTCACCGTTCGATTCAAGCGATCCATGCACCGAAAGATGTGCAATTGGCCCAACAAGCGCGGGCTCGATTCAAATTCGAAGAGTTGCTTCATCTGCAATTAGAATTGTTGTTACGCCGTCAGATCTCCTTGAACAAAACTTCCGGACACCTCATTGCGGAAGTCGGTACGTTGTTTTTGGATTTTTATGACAAACACCTGCCCTTTCCGCTCACCAATGCGCAGAAACGCGTTTTAAAAGAAATTCGAAAAGACCTGGGTTCAGGTCACCAAATGAATCGCTTGTTGCAGGGTGATGTAGGAAGTGGGAAAACGGTTGTTGCACTGCTTTCCATGCTCATGGGGATCGATTCCGGTATCCAGGCGGCACTCATGGCACCAACGGAGATCTTAGCCAATCAACATTTTATTGGATTGAGTGAGTTGCTCGCTAACACACCCGTTCATATCGCTTTACTGACCGGCTCCACCAAAAAAGCTGAACGCACGCGTATCCATGAAGGATTGTTGGATGGAAGTATCCATATTTTAGTGGGAACACACGCCTTATTGGAAGACGTGGTCCAATTCAAGAATTTAGGGATTGTTGTTATTGACGAACAACACCGTTTTGGTGTGGCGCAACGCGCACGATTGTGGAAAAAGAACAGTGTTCCCCCGCACATTTTGGTCATGACGGCGACTCCAATTCCGCGTACATTAGCCATGACTTTTTACGGCGATCTGGATGTTTCCGTAATCGATGAATTGCCACCGGGAAGGAAACCGATCACTACGGAGCATCGTTTCGAGAAAGACCGCTTGGTGGTTTTTGGGTTCATCAAACGGGAAATCGCGCTTGGGAGACAAGTCTATATCGTCTACCCGTTGATCCAGGAATCGGAAAAACTGGACTATGCCAATTTAATGGATGGATTCGAGTCTATTTGCAGAACCTTTCCGCTTCCGGATTACCGTGTGAGTATTGTTCACGGACAAATGAAGCCGGAAGCCAAAGATTATGAAATGCGTCAGTTTGTTGAAGGTAAAACGCAGATCATGGTTGCCACAACGGTTATCGAAGTCGGTGTGAACGTGCCCAATGCATCCGTAATGATCATTGAAAGTGCGGAAAGGTTCGGACTTTCCCAATTACATCAGTTGCGGGGACGTGTCGGACGTGGTGCTGAAAAATCCTATTGCATTCTCATGACCGGAAACAAACTATCAAACGACACAAAAAAACGACTTGCAACGATGGTGCGCACGAATGATGGGTTTGAGATTGCAGAAGTGGATTTGGAACTGCGCGGTCCGGGCGATATTATGGGAACACAACAGAGTGGAAACTTGGATCTGAAAATTGCCGATCTGACCAAAGATGGTCCACTGGTAGCTCAAGCACGTGATGTTGCCCGAGAAATTTTGCAAAATGATCCACGATTGGAGAAACCTGAACACCATTTTTTGCGTATCGAGTTAGTGAAACGCCTGCGGGATAAACCGAATTGGGCAGAAATTTCCTGATATGAAACGCTTGATCCTTATTGCAACACTTTTCTTCTCCTTCCAATCTTTCGGACAATTGCTTTCCGGCACTGCGGTAGAAAGCGGACGCGTGATCACCAGTGAATCTCCACTAACAATCACGTATAAGCAAGCCGGTACCGTAACGGTTGAAGTTGCGATCGATCGCACGGGAAAAGTGACATCTGCTAAAGTTGTGGATGCAACAGGTATCAAAGGAACACCTGCGCTAATGCCGGCTCAAAATGCGGCCAAAAAACTGACATTCACACCAGGAACCGGTTACGCCAAATTCGAGCATGCGCGTGTGAAGTTCACATACGTAGTGGAATGATCATCGCGATTCGCTAACCAATTCAAATTGCTGCCAATTTTCTTCCAGAAAGTTCAAGATATCTTGGATCTCGTTTAGATCGAAAGAAGTAACCAATTTGGTGCGGTATTCTTTGAAATGAGCAATTCCCTTGAAATAATTCGTGTAATGGCGTTTCATTTCCGCTACTCCTAAGCGTTCACCTTTCCATTTCACACTCATATCCAAATGATCGCGAGCAGCTTGTACGCGTTCTTCAATGGTAGGAGGAGCCAATTTTTCACCGGTTGCAAAAAAGTGTTTGATCTCACGAAAGATCCATGGGTAACCAATTGCAGCGCGACCGATCATGATTCCATCCACGCCGAAAGTATTGCGGTATTCCAAGGCCTTTTCCGGAGAGTCGATATCACCATTTCCGAAGATCGGGATCTTTATACGTGGGTTGTTCTTCACTTCTGCGATGTAGCGCCAATCTGCTTCACCTTTATACAATTGCGAACGGGTTCTACCATGAATGGAAAGAGCTTCCACACCAATGTCTTGCAAACGCTCAGCCACCTCCATGATGTTGATATGGTCGAAATCCCAACCTAAACGGGTTTTGACAGTAACTGGAAGTTTGGTAGAATCAATACATGCCTTCGTCAAACGCACCATCAGATCGACATCCTTGAGAACGGCGGCTCCAGCACCTTTGCAAACCACTTTTTTTACCGGACAACCAAAATTGATGTCCAAAAGATCCGGCTGTGTCGCATCAACGATCTTGGCAGACAGCGCCATCGCTTCTTCATCCCCGCCAAATATTTGGATACCGATTGGTTTTTCGTAATCGAAAATATCGAGTTTTTGACGGCTTTTGATCGCATCGCGAATGAGTCCTTCCGAAGAGATGAATTCGGTATACATCAAGTCAGCGCCATGCTTTTTACACAAGGCGCGAAACGGCGGATCACTCACGTCTTCCATTGGAGCCAAAAGCAAGGGGAACTCACCCAATTCGATATCCCGGATCTTTACCATGGTGCAAAGATACAGAAAGCGTGTAAGAAGTGTATTACTCTTCGAGTTGTTTCGACAAGCGCTGGTAAAAATAACCGCCAACCAATAAAAGTCCACCGATCAATAAGAAAACCAAGGTTTTGGTTATCGTACTCAGCATGGTCAGATCATAGAAGAACAATTTAAGCAACATGATCCCGAGTACAGCAAATGCCGTAATTCGCAAGGCGGAAACGCCGTTTTTTAATCCGTGGATCAATAGGAAAACGGCATACGTACCCCACAACAATGAAAGCAACAATTTGTAGCCTACGCCTATTTCGTAGATTAGCGACCAATGGATCAATTCCAAGGAAAGTAACCACAAAATGCCTACATGAACCGCTGCCATTTCCCAAACCGGCGTTTCTTGTTTCTTCCATTGTAGCCAACCGATCACTACGAGCGCTATAAAAAATCCATAGCGTGCACCTTCGAATAAGAAGCGATCCAACTCTCCTGCAGCAAAATCATCCGACCAGGCATTCAGATTACTGACTCCCGCCATGGTAACGGCTAGGGTCAACAGAAATGCAATCTGGATCACATCTCGGAAAACGCTCGACATGCGTAAAACACGTTTTCGATACCAAACTGTAGTCGCTAATACAAATCCGATCCACGCATAGCCAAGCATCAAATAGGCCTTGCTCTTGTTGGGATCCAAACGATCCAGGTTAGTAAAGATTCTGATCGGTTCGCCGGCAGACTTCAGTTGTGACAGCGACACATTGCCGGCATAGCGAATTATGGCAAATCCAGCTAAAGCACTGATCGCAACAACGATCACCGTATTGAACTGCAAGAGTACACGATTCTTTTCCGACAAGAATTGCCCCCTGTTAACACGAAAGATCAGTAAGTGAAAAAGCAACACAACAAACAATCCCATGACAAAATCATTGATCCACGGAGACTCATGGTGATCTCCAAACGTTCTTGCAAATGCGGCTGAGATCACAACCAACCCAGAAACGCCAGTGGCGATCGTTGCAAGAATTCGGAGAAGTTCAAGCTGTGTATTCATGGCGTACCACATGAGAACGGAACAGCTAAGCAGTAACACGAAATGGGGATAATAAACAGGAAACGGTAGCATGCTTGCAGCAACGATTGTCAACCATAGTTGCAGATCTCGGGAATTTCTTGCTTCTTCCCCATCTATAGATCGATCTTTGAACCAAAACAATACCGAAAGTGCTATGGGTACACTTCCAGCTACCAAGGCTTGAAAATCTGAAGAGTGTCCACACGCATTTAAACCGAGAAACGTAACGGCAATAACCAGAAATGCGTGTACTTGATCCCAAGGAGCTAAAACCTCATTGAAACGCAATTTACGCGCTCGAATCCCCAGCGAAACGACTCCAAAGAACAACCAAATATAACCAGTTGCCAACCAGGTATCCTGAACGGTATAATCATCCAGAAACCAAAAGGTAAAAATAGCCAGAGACCAAATACTGACCGGAACGAACAGACTTTTCCAAGAACGCAAAAAAGTAAGCACCAAAATACCTACGTTGATCAATAACAAATACCCCAAATAGTACGTGATGTGTTGATTACCGGTACTCACTAACGGTGGTAGTAAGTATGCGCCGAGTAAACCCAAATGCGCGATGATCACGCGATTCATCCATAACGCTGCCAGTACGGTGATCACAACGGTTAACAGCATTCCACCATAGGCCAACCAAAGCGGAAAAATGTGGTAAAAAGCGTATCCGGCGTAAGTCATAAAATAAGCAATCGCCAAGGCGCCACTTGCTAAAACGGCACTGAACGCATTCAATTTGCGGTGTAGACGGTAAGCCAAAAACCCAAGGATCGCTCCAACAAGATAACCTCCAAGCAAACGTAAACCGGCCCCGATTAGCTGATGATCAATAGCATATTTCACACCAATCGCTACCCCAATCAACACCACAGCTATCCCTATTCGCGCCAACAATTTCTCACCGACAAAATGCTCCCAATCTATCAGTTGCCTTTCGGGTTTTGTGGTTTTTTTCTGGCTTTCATGGGTGCTTTCATGAATTTGCTGGTCTTCCGAATGATCCATTCGCACAGGTTCGGAACCAGGTGTTTTTCCTTCTTTCCACGCTTTGAATTCAGCAAAATTTGTACGAATCTCTTCTTTCAAGGCCTGATGACGGTCCCATAATTCGCGGTAGCGCTTTTCAAGATCATTGATCTTATCTTCTTCATGACCCATTGGTGAAATCTTTAGTCTTATCCGAATGTACAAAAAGATTCAACATGGCTTTCCTCCACGGCGAAAAAGAGCTTACTTCCCAATCCGTCGAACGAACTGCTTGTTTTTCAGCACATACACTTCTTTACCAACTTGAACGGTCGCGCCCTCTTCGTAGGTGTGTAACTCTGCGTATCGTTTTCCATTGAATTCCACGCAGCCTTTTGTAAGGTAAGCTATGGTCAGATAATTCTCATTCAAGGCATTGCTGGAACCACAAACAATGATCTGGATGGGTTTCAGTACTTGATCCAACAACTTCATGTCGCGCGGAGTTGCTGCATTATCTGCCAACATCACAAATTGTTCGCAAGTAGGACAAACAGATTGCGCGGTCAAAACCGCCTCGATATTATTCTCAGGTGTATCGCCACCATCCCCTTTTGCCATGGCAGTCATCATTTTATTCAGCACCTCATCCAATGAAGGGCGTTCCATTTGATATATTCCTCCAACCTGGCCAATTTTCTTTGTCTTATCAGCTCTTCCATCCCCGTCATTGAACATGACTATGCCACGGATAGATGTGTCTTTCTGTGCATAAACCTGACGCAAATACTCGAATAATTGTGCATTGTATTGTGCCATACTGCCCGTAATGTCAATTACCAGATAATAATTTGTCCATTTATTGCGAGTCAAAGCATCTGCAATCATTTTCGGTCGTGCACCCGGTCTGATCTTGGAATAATCCACGCGGTTCTTATCCTCTTTCTTCGCAGGAATTTCCGTTGAATACGATTTGATTGGTGATGGAACGATGGACCCACGACTCATGTAATCCACCGTAAACTGCACCAAGAATTCGCCCGGTTTGCCGTCTACTGACCCCGGTTCCCAATTTGGCATAGACTCCACAAATCGTTTCACCTCATTGCGATAGGCAACATCTGCAAAATCCTCCGGCAATACGACATCTTTGATCTTTCCTGTTTTATCTACTGTAAACTGCACAGCGACACGTTGATCGAGTTTCTTCACAGAACTTGGGAACTTCAGATTTCGCGTAAAGTAGTCGATGCGTTGTTTATCCGTACCGGGAAACTTCGGTTCTTTCAATTTATACTCCTTTTCTATCACTAACTGTCCGGTAGAATCCGGTTTTGCATTTTTCAGTTCATTGCGTACAAAAGCATCGTAGGCGTGTGCCGGAACCGAGCCATCGAACACCTTTTCCAAATACTTCAATTCGATTTGTGTCATGAGATTGTTCGGTCTGTCGCGGTAGGTGATAACCACTCCGTGAAAGTAATTCGGGCCTTCTTCCGCGCTGGCACAACCAGTTTGTGCGATCAAGATCCATTCAACACCCGCTTGTGTCAAGATATCCGGAGCGGCATTCATCAGGGTTTTCAATCGTTTCCGGTTCAATCCGTGCTGATCGAAAGTTTCAGATTTACGGTAAGTGGTATAGACCAATTCCACCTTTACAATGATCTTGTTCTTCAAGGTATTCAAGGCCGCTGCATCTTTGTAAATGGCGTTGTTAAAGGACGTTTCTAAAGCAAGAACCTTGTCTTTTTTAGGGACGATATACTTCTCAACGGAACGCGGCGTAATGCGCACGATTTGCTCGATCAAGGCATCGGTAGTGGTTTGACCGGTTGCCGCGAATCCAAGAAACAGGAAGCTGATCAAAAGCGTTCTCATGGTAGTCTGCGTTTGCCTAGATAATGATTGAGTGACGATTTGTTACAAGGAAAGTAGCACTTGGTCTTTCCCAAAATAGAATGCCGAAAGTGTCGTGATCAGGATCAA
>CAYRVL010000076.1:9629-11860 GCA_964427665.1 uncultured Fluviicola sp.
GATCTCTGGAAAAACGATCTGAAGGGCGAAATTAGATCCGATGAACAGAGAACTGGTTGCAATAAGCAATAACCAATCTTTGATTCCGGGTTTCACCTTGTCAACGATCAGCATTACAGGAAACAGAACGAATAAAACCGCTTTGAACAAGCCGAAAGGATAGAGAAAAACGCCATCCTGCATGAAGATGGAAAAAGCGAACATACTCAATGTCACGATCGCCAATCCAACAACACGGTTACTAGTCATTGCGTTTTGCCAGCGCTTCTTCGATGTAATCAAACGTAGACAGGATCACCGGTTTTCCGTCAACCACCGCGATGTCGTGTTCGAAGTGTGCGCTTGGCTGACCATCGGCTGTAACAATCGTCCAATTATCATCCAATTGCTCTACTTTTTCAGTTCCCATGTTGATCATAGGTTCGATCGCGATCGTCAATCCGTTCATGATCTTTTTTCCACGTCCGCGACGACCATAGTTTGGAACTTGCGGATCCTCGTGCAAGGTTTTGCCCAATCCGTGACCTACCAATTCACGCACAACGCCGTAACCGTGTTTCTCGGCATGCGTTTGAATCGCCCAACCGATATCTTCGATACGATTTCCTACAACCGCTTGCTCGATTCCCAAGTACAAACATTCCTTGGTCACTTTTAACAATTGTTCTTTCTCCGGAGAGATCTTGCCGATGGCAAAGGTGTAGGCGTGATCACCGTAATATCCTTTGTAAACTGCGCCACAGTCGACAGAAACGATATCTCCTTCTTCCAAAGGACGATCAGTCGGCAAGCCATGAACCACTTGCTCATTCACCGAGATCAAGAGTGTACTCGGGCAGCCATACAATCCCAGAAATCCGGGAATTGCATCTTGAGAACGGATGTAAGCTTCGGCCATTTTATCCAATTCCTTGGGAGTAATTCCTGGTCGGATTACCTCGGCTATTTTCCCGAGAGTTCTACTTACTACCAACGCTGCATCGCGCATGATAGCTATCTCATCGGCTGTTTTGTACTTGATCATATTCGGTTTCAGAAAATTCATGAGTTGCAAAGGTAGCTTTTTCTCACATTTGTTGGACTCCGTATTTCCATTAAGGATGAACACAGGCAGCTTTGTTCCTTCTTTATATTCAATACCAAGTACTGGGTCGTCTCTGAGCAAATCATTCAATGGTACAAGGCTGTTCATCACAATTCCTCATCAAAACGTATCTTTGACAGAAAGTAAGAGATATGTCCAACACCATTCGACTCAATAAATTCATCAGTGAAAGCGGACTTTGCTCTCGCAGACAAGCAGATCATTTGATCGAAAAAGGAATGGTGAAGATCAATGGGACCGTTGCCAAAGTTGGAAGTGTAGTTAAACCGCGCGACAAAGTGATGGTGAACGGACAGGTGGTTGAAGTGAAAGAAAAGAAGGACGCGGTTTATTTGATGTTCAACAAACCCGTTGGCATTACGAGTACCACCGATAAAACAGATCCAACAAACATCATTGATTATATCCACTACAGCGAACGCATTTTCCCAATTGGTCGTTTGGACAAAGATTCTACCGGATTGATCTTATTGACGAGTAACGGAGATATTGTCAACCAAATTTTACGTGCTGGAAACAATCACGAAAAAGAATACTTGGTGACGGTTGATAAACCTTTCAATGCTCAATTCATTGAAAAGATGGCACAAGGCGTTCCTATTCTTGGTCAAGTGACTAAAAAATGTAAAGTGGAACCTGTCAACCAAACTATGTTCCGCATCACCTTGATCCAGGGATTGAATCGTCAGATCAGACGCATGTGTGAGTATTTTGGTTACGAGGTGATCGATTTGAAACGCATTCGCATCATGCATTTGGAGTTGAAAGGCTTGGCAGTTGGAGAAGCACGTGAATTGGAACCCGATGAATTGGACTTGTTGTTCAAAAGCTTGGAAGGAAGTCGGAAAGACAGTGAAAAAGCTGTTCGCAATGATCAAGCGGCAAAACAAGCCCATGAAAAGGAGCAAAACAAACAATTAGCTAAAACGGCGCCATCGAAGAAACAAGCAAAATCGCCTGACAAAGCTGCGATGGATCTGGAATATGCTGCCATTTTAAAGGAAGCGCAATTAAAGGAACGCAAACGGATGGCGAATCATTCAAAACCCGGAGGAAAACCCAGTTTTTCAGGGGCACGAAAACCAAAAGGGGGCACGAAAAAACCGGGAGGGAAGAGATAGTTATA
>CAYRVL010000077.1:0-8069 GCA_964427665.1 uncultured Fluviicola sp.
CGCTCCTATGACCATTCCTTTCAAATCAATCTTTGTTTTCGTGGCGATCTCCATCGCGTTCGATGTCTTCAAACGCAGTATTTTAGTACGTTTCGATCTGGCGAAACTCTTTACACCGGATTTCTTTCTGTTTGAGGTTGGCGTGGAATCGGTGGTAGTGTTCCTGGCCGCACTTGGACTTTCGATCCTCTCCTCCCGGATCAAAAATCACGCGCTGGGTGCCACACTGTTCAAAGCTCTTATCTTCGGTGTGTTGTACGGCTTACTCGCCTTTGTTTTTAATTATTTTGTACTCGCATGGATGGTCTCTACATCAAATTTACCACTGGATATTTTCAACACCTTTCTGAAGTTCATTCCAGCGGGATTCATGCAAGGTGTCCTTTTTCTGCTTGTTTCGTCGCATTTCTTACCAAAAACGACTAATCCCAAGGATTAACATTTCTTATAAACCACGGAACGAGATAAAGGCTATTTTTAGCAAAACACAAATGCTATGAAATGTCCCAATTGTAAAGAAGTGAACCTGGTGATGTCGGAACGTCAAGGGGTAGAAATAGATTATTGTCCGGAATGTCGGGGCGTATGGTTGGATCGCGGTGAATTGGATAAGATCATCGAAAAATCAGGCGCAGAAGACAGAAGTAAGCCGATCGATCGTTCGCAGCCACACACGGATAAATACCACGACAAGCATTACGATAAACACCACGATAAACATTACAAAAAGAAAGGAAGCTGGTTGAGCGACCTGTTCGATTAACGAAAAAAGCCCTGACATGATTGCCAGGGCTTTTCTATTTCTTAGACCTTGCTCTTAACGAACTACCTGAACCGGACCTTGTCCTTTCAACGTAATCGTTTTCACAATGTTATCAGCTTCGTATTGTACAAAGTAAGTTCCTTCTGAAACCGGAGTTCCGTTTGGCGCTTTTCCATCCCATTTCGGGTTTAGACCTGAACCGCTGTACACAACTTGACCGTAGCGGTTTGTGATCGTCAAACGCACTTCAGACACATTGATCGTCTTCAAGAAAAACTCATCGTTTTCGCCATCACCATTCGGTGTGAATACGTTCGGCAATTCTACGATCGGTTCCGGCAAAATACAACTACCATCATCCACGACAGCCTGCGGGTTGTAATTCAATGCAATTGGATTTGTACATCCACACACGACAGATGCCACGGTTACGAAAGCCGTATCGGCACAGTTTGGTCCGGAAGACGCGATCAACATGATCGTTGCATCGTTGTTATAGGTCTGCGTGAACGCCTGCGTAGAGTTTGTCGGGAATGCGTTTCCATTACCAAAGTCCCAATAGAAACTCGTAGCGTCCGTACTGTTATTCGTAAAGGTCACATCAAACGGAACACATCCGCCGTTGTTATCCTGACTAATATTGGCAACTGGTGGAGGAAGCACGTTCACAAACACGGAATCAGAATCAGAACACACGTTATCCGTTACGGTGAAGTAATACCATCCCGGAGCGCGGTTGGTCCAAACGGTAGAGTTAATGAAAGCCGGGTTATTTTGACCTGGACCTGTCCACAAGTACAACGGCTGTCCCGTCATGCCGGATGTAAATGCGAGCACCACACCGTCATTCGTACAGGCGGAAGAAGTAATGGACTGCACGGAGTCGACGTTCAGTAACTTATTGACCACCAAAACGACCGAATCGAAATTCTGGAAGCCACAATTGTCGGTGATCGTTACGTGATAAACAATCGTGTCGTGCTCCGCACCACCTGTTGGCAAGTTAACCGTTTGCGTAGTTGCAGGAATATCCCATTGGAAGGTGTACGGCGCCTGACCATTTGCCAAGTTTTGGATAGCTACTTGTGGATTCGTTGTTGGACAATAAGAATACGCTGTATCCACCAAGTTCCAAGTAGTTGTGTTTGTAAACACAGAAATCGTGATCGGTGTAGAAGTACACATGTAGTTTCCTGCTGTATCGAAAACGATAGCTGTGTATGTGGTATCCACATACGGATTGATCCAGAAGTTTGTTGTATCCTGCAAACCGTTGCTCCAGTTTACCACAGCGGTTGCATCACATGGAAGACCGGTAGCGTTCACAGTTACGTTATCCAATCCCCAGTTATCATTCGCAGATGACGAGGAGTTCAATTGTATCCAGCGAAAAGCTGTTGCTGTTGTCAATGCACCTGGCGGGATTGGCACAGAGTACGTATCCCAAACGGTAAATGGAGTTTGCTGACCAGCTCCTACAACACTTGTCGTACTTGTTGGTACAGTAGTCAGAATTTGTCCATCAGGTTGGTAATATTCGATGGTCACCCACGTTGTTCCATTGTTGATGGAATACTGCAAAGCAACTCCTTCGTTCATTTGGTCAGGACCTTCACAAGGTGAGGATTGTCCTTGAACAGCATAGCGCATGTCAAAGATCAAGTTACCACCACAAGACACATCAAAGAATGCCGTGGTAATATTTGGCGTGGATGTAGAAGTTGATGCCCAGTAATAAGGGGTTCCTGTTGGATTCGCACCACAAGGCTGGGAGAAAGCAGTTCCCCCACCTGCACTCCAACCGGTCGGAATAACTCCTCCGTTGAAGTTAAAACTTTGGTTACCATTCAACAAACTCGCGTATGCTACGATATGTACAGAATCTCCCGGACAAACCGTTGTATCACTCGGCGTTACATAAACACTACAATACTGGGCCATCGAAGAAAACCCAAGTAAACTAGAGGCAATAAATAATGCTAACTTCTTCATTTGGCTGGATTTACAGTGAATTTATTCAATTGAACAGATTGGAACGTCCAACCTTTCTTTAAATTGCGGTTGTTTAACAAGACAGAAAGTCCTTGTCCCATTTCCTCGCACGTGCCAACTAGTTCAGAAGATCCATTGACAGTCATGTTGATCATGGTCTCAGGAATATCATCGCATCCAACACAACCTTCTGTATACATACTTTGAATGCGGTATGACACATTCATGGCTTGCGCGTTCGTGTTCACTACCTTGAAAAATAAAAACTCAAGCGGCAATTGATTCGCAAAAAGGGCACAATCTTGTCGTTGAACATATACTTCCACACCGGAACGCACATCTAACAAGGTCCACTCGCTGGTGATTTCTTTGTCAGCAACTCTTCCTTGTGACCAGCTAAAACCACTGACTAACAAGAAAAGAACCACCAACAATCGCATTGATTTTAATTGGGTCATACTTCTGTAAATTTTTGAATAACTACTTCGAGACGTAAAAATACGACAGAAGGTTCAGTGAGCATGAAAAAAAAGTTGATTTCTAACAACTAATCTACCAAATCGGTAAATTTTCACGGACTCTCCTTATTTTTTACAATTCTCGTAGATAAACTGCATGGTGCGCGCTGTACAGGCCAATTCGTCATCACTAACCCCGTCCAAAGCTTGCTTGCGATTTGCTAAGACCAGCGCATCTACTGCTGCAATTACAT
Organism: uncultured Fluviicola sp.; assembly: GCA_964427665.1. GTDB lineage: Bacteria > Bacteroidota > Bacteroidia > Flavobacteriales_D > Crocinitomicaceae > Fluviicola. The sequence goes on from CAYRVL010000077.1 coordinate 3,468, forward strand.
CCTTTCCTTTTTGGGTAACGGTTAATTCCGTGCGGCGACGATCGATTTTATTCGTTTTTCTAACGAGATACTCCGATTCTACCAAGATATTGATGATCCGCGTAACAGATGCATTGTCTTTAAACACCAACTCGGCCACCTCGACCTGTGTCAGTTGCGGATTTTCCATCAAACACTTGATCACCAACCATTGGTCCACCGTAATGGAAAACCCGTGCTTTTTAAGCTGATTTTGAGCAAATTGTCTATACGAGCGTATGGCCTTGTCGATGGAATAAAAAATAATACTGTCAAGCTTTTCCATAGTAGTAATTGCTCAAATTTAACCAACATATCCGGCAATTACAATGGAAATGAAACTAATTTATTCCTGCCCGAAAATCGCGGGGACTCATCCCGGTGATCCGCTTGAAGGCCTTGCTGAAAGATGGTAGATCGGAATAGCCCAGTTGATAACCGATGATCGTCCAATTTTCACCGTTCGATCGAGCAATTTCTTGTGCTTTTTGAATCCGCAATCGGCGGTGATAGCCCGCAGGTCCACAACCCGTGAATCGTTTGAACGTTTTGTTCAGCTTCGAAACGGAAAAACAGACCATCATGGCCAATTCTTCTACATCGAATGGTTCTTGATAATGTTCTTCCAAATATGCCTTCACACGCTCTATGGCCGCGCGATCCAACTGCTCGTAATGCGTTTTCATGGTCCAATCAATATAATAGCCAAGTTATTTATTTGACATATCAATATTTGACTTTTCATCATTTTATTTTCCCGTTAAAAAGACGATTTCGACCGCTCGACCATGCAAACTTTTTCAGACAACAAAATCCACGGAAATAGCCACATATTTGTCCAACAAACGCAGTACCTTGCGTAACATAAGTAACCAGATGAGAAGTCCTCCCGGTGTAGCCAGCGGGAGGATTTTTTTATTCCTCGAACGACTCGTCGATCAGCTCATCTTTATCCACAGTAACCTTGCGAAACACGAAGCGCATGATGAAAAAACTGATCATCGCAACCACACCAGCGAAGAAGAAGGGCGCGCCATAATAAATCGGATTGGTTTTCGCGTAAGGCGATGCTTTGTAAAAGATCCACATCATCAATACCGGTCCGATCATTTCTGCCAAACTCATAAGCGACGTGAATATACCTTGCAATTCGCCTTGTTCATTGCTCTTTGTCTGCGCAGAAACCAGCGAGCGGATACTTGGGTCGAAGATCCCTGAAAAAGCATACGGAATAATGATCGCATACATCATCCATCCGGATGGCAACAACCCAATGGCAAAGGTGACGACCGTTAAAATGATCAATCCTAATGAAGCCGCACGTTTTTCGCCAATACGTTTTACGATCACACCGGATAAACCACCTTGAACCAAGCCAAAGCAGACGCCCACAACAGCCAGAGAAATCCCCACATCTTTTGTTGTCCATGCATAACGCGAGATCGTGTAATAATTCCACACAGCGTGCACGGCCATGTTTGCTATCAATACAAGAAAGGTTACGAGAAACAGCCCCCTGTATTTCGGGAAATGGATGATCTGTTTGATCGCACCAATCGGATTTGCCCGCTTCCATTCAAACGCCCTGCGCTCATCTACCGGCAAGGATTCTTTCAAAAAGAATAGTCCATATAAAAAGTTTGCCAACGAGAAGAAGGCGGCGAGCAAAAACGGAAAGCGGATACCAAAATCGGAAACCAATCCACCAAGCGCAGGACCTACCATGAATCCGATGCCAAAGGCCGCGCCGATCATGCCGAAATTTCGTGCACGTGTTTCTTCCGTAGAAATATCCGCAATGTACGCAGCTGCTGTAGTAAAACTTGCACCAAACATACCGGAAAGAGCCCGACCCACAATCAACCAAGCCAGATCAGGAGCGTAGAACATAAAAATGTAATCGATTCCCATCCCCAAAAGAGACATCAGTAGAATAGGCTTTCTTCCGTAGCGATCACTCAAATTACCGACAAGTGGCGAAAACAGAAATTGCATCACCGCATAGGTCGACAAAACGATCCCGGAGTATTTTGACGATGCATCGATACTCAACCCGGAAGCATCTGCGATCAAGGCAGGCAATGAAGGAATGATGATCCCAAGCCCAATGGAATCTATACAGATCGTGATGAGTACGAAAATGAGCGCGCGATTCTGAGAAGTTTGCATGGTACGAAATTACGCAATTCGAAACATCGTGAAAAAATTATTTGACACAACAAATGACTATTTTTACCGGATGAAGCGTGAGATCATTGTTACGGGAGATGGAAGCAAAACTATTTTCATTCCTGAATGGAACGAACATTATCATTCCAGTCACGGTGCCCTGCAGGAAGCGCATCATGTTTTCATCAAACATGGATTGCAATCTTTGTCCGGTGACTACCTGACAATTTTAGAAATGGGATTCGGGACCGGTTTGAACGCCTTCCTTACCTATTTCACCTCAGAGAAGCGCTATCAATACGTACATTACATCGGTGTGGAAGCATTTCCTCCAAGTACGGAAGAATGGCAAGCAATGGATTACGCCAAATACGCCAATGACCCGGATGCCGAAACCGTTTATAATCGCATGCACGCGTGCTCCTGGGAAGTTCCACAAGAAATTTCCGAGCATTTTGTGTTGGAAAAACGCCAATCGGATATACAGCAATTGTCGCTACAATCAGAAAGTATCGATCTGATATTCTACGATGCTTTTGGTCCGCGGGTGCAACCTGAATTGTGGACGCAGGCAATTTTCGACAAGCTTTTCACGTGGCTGACACCAGGCGGCGTTTTGGTGACGTATTGCGCAAAAGGTCAAGTAAAACGCGATCTGAAAGCAGCCGGTTTTTTGGTTGAAGCCTTACCCGGCCCACCCGGAAAACGCGAAATGACACGAGCACGAAAACCATGAAAAAACTGTTTTTTCTTTTTAGTCTTGTCCTGTTAGCCAATTCTTCGTGGGCCCAACACGTTCATTTCGGCGAACGCGATCTGCAGAAACACGCGCAAGATCTGTTCTTCGATAAAGACGGGATCGTTTATCCACCCATTTACATTGCGGATGATTCCCTGCGCGCCTGTGGCAACTCACTGACCAATTGGTACAAAAAACACGAAAACATCTGCGACAGTCTGCTGCGAAGTGTTGCACAAGACCCTGTGATTCCTGGTACTATTGAGGCAAAAATAGAAGCCTTAAACGCAGTATTGTTGATTCAGCATGCGGAAAAACTAACCGACTCATCCGGACCATTGTTCGTTGCCATTCATGGATTTCGAAAATCCTTCTTCCAGCAAAATCAAGATGTAACGTCTGCTAAAGAATTTGAGCTTTTGGATGCCGATCTTTCCAGACATGGACTGAATGCATCGAAAAAGGTGCACGTATACTGGGATGCCATGTACGATTGCTGTTTCTCGACAAACTTGAAACGAAACAAGGAACTGTTTGCACTTTTCGATACGGCTATGACTCAGGCCGATCGTGTGGGAGCAGCACTGGGTATATTTCTTCGCGCATGCAAACAACCAAAGATCAACCTCATCGCGCATAGTTTGGGGACACAAGTTGCCTTGCGATCACTCGAACATTGGGATACGGAGCAGGTCGTTCGCGTTGCTTTTTTAGCTGCTGCTATTCCAGGAAGTGACCTTTCAGACGCCATTTTAGACAAGCGCCTTTCAAATAAGATCCAATGGCTGGTGTATTTCAATGAGAACGATTTCGTGCTGCATAAAAAAGATCCAAAACTGGGATTGATCGGTCCGGGAGCCTATAAACATGGGATCACAACCTTGGGAAGCAACAAGCGAAACGATGCGGTACGCACACAAAAAATAATTGCGCAATACGATCCTCAGATCCGGTTCATGCTCTTCGATGCCCAGAACGTTGGAAAATGCCATTCGCTGCGGTGTTATACGAAAGAACAATTTCTTGTTCCCATGGTTGTGTTTTTTAACGAATAGCACGTATCTTTCGCATCCATATCAAAACACAGAAAACAGCACATTATGGCAACAGTAACTTTGGGAGGAAATCCCGTACACACGAATGGCGAATTGCCACAAACAGGTTCACCAGCACCTCATTTTGAGTTAACAGGAACGGATTTAAAACCAGTTCAATTGGAAGATTTTTCGGGCAAAAAATTGATCTTGAACATTTTTCCATCCATTGACACCGGAACATGTGCGGCATCAGTGAGACAGTTCAACCAACGCGCGGCAAGTTTGCCGAACACAACAGTTTTGTGTGTTTCCCGCGATTTGCCGTTTGCGCAGAAGCGTTTTTGTGGTGCCGAGGGCATCGAAAATGTGTTGACTGCTTCAGACTTCAAAGATGGTGCTTTCGGAAAGCAATTTGGATTGGAGCTGACAGATGGTGCATTACAAGGGCTTCACAGTCGCGCGGTTGTCGTACTGAACGAACAAGGTGTAGTTGTGCATACCGAATTGGTTCCGGAGATCGCGAACGAACCCAATTACGACGATGCTATTGCCGCATTGGGGTAAACAGCACTCGAAAACAGTAGAAAAGCGCGGAGATTCTTCGCGCTTTTTTTTGAGTTCATAAAAATTCACTGGCTC
>CAYRVL010000077.1:8169-11859 GCA_964427665.1 uncultured Fluviicola sp.
CTGTCAGTTCGAGTTTCACCAGAGGTGAAGTATCGAGAACAAAGGAGAGGAGGATAATTGAAAATTGAAAAGGAAGAATTGAAAAGGAAGAATTGGAAAGTGAGTTCAAACTAAATCTAGGAGTACCTCCGTGCCATTTATGGAAGTGAGGAAAATATAAAAAGGCTTCCCGAAATTCCGGAAAGCCCTTCTGTAAGTGAGCGTTATTCTGCTTCGTGTTCCAGTGTTTCTTGTTTTGGTAAGAATCCGTGGAAGATCAACAAGCTGTAGAAATCATCGAGGTTGAGCCACGACTCAAACTCGAGACGCATCTCCAAATCATTCAACTTTTCGATTTGTATGTATCCATCTTTTTCGGCCAATAAGTCACCAATCGCTTGAAACTTCTCATTCGACAATGCTGTCTTGAATGTAACAACCTCGAACTTGATGGTTGAGATTCCTTTTTTAGCATGATAGATTGCGGTTTCTTTATTCTTTTCAAAAACGATGGTTTGGCTCCAAGCCCCATTTACCATCAGTAAGAGTGTTAATAGAACGGAATTTTTCATGATCATTCTACGATTAATTTCTGAATACTTGTCGCATTTTTGGAGCTTACAACCAGTGTGTACACCCCTGTTCTCCACGTAGACACGTCAAAAATGAATTGGTACGTTCCCTTTTCCACTTGTTCTGTTCTAGCATCCACTTCTTGACCGTGCAAATTGAATATCTTCATCACCAATGCATCTTCCGAATCCGATTCAAACGTCAGATTTACGTGTGTTTTTGCAGGATTTGGAGCAAGTTTGAAGGACGAGCCCTGAGCCGTATGCAAAACTGAAATCGCATGACTTTCTTTGGCAGTACCATCGAAATCCACTTGTTTTAATTTGTAATAATTGATTCCTTGAGACGCTCCTTCATGCATATACGAGTAGCTTTTTTGCGTGTTTCCGTTGCCTTTAGATTCCACTTTTGCAAGCGATTGGAATACAACTCCATCGCGGGAATGAAGCACCTCGAAGTAATTGTTGTTTGTTTCTGATTCCGTAACCCAATGTAAAAGTGAACCTTCCGTATGAGACGCCCCACTAAACTCCACCAATTCCACTGGAAGCACGTTGATCGCTGTCCAACCGGTAATGGTAAACTCACAACCGTCGCCTGCGTAGCCGTCGATCATTAACATGTATTCTTGTCCGATCACCAAATTGGTTGCTACCACAGTACCTAAACTCGTATTCCCCGGATTATAACAATTCGATTTGGAAACGAAATTCGTACAACATCCTGAAGAGTTCGTCGTAACTTGATAAACATGAGCTTGAATTCCGCGATTATCTGCACAACCTCCTACATACGTAATTGGAAAACTGTGTGTTGTGGACGAGGCCGTAAACTTATACCACGAATTGTTTTCGATGGTGCCACAAAATACATTACTTAAATTTCCCGGTTCGTCGTCGTTAAATGTCTGATCTGTTGTTGCCGTGAAATTGCCTGTTCCTTGAAACAAAGTAGCCGGAGAAGGACAATTGTCGTTGTTATTCGCAGAACCGCAATTATTCATTTCCATCACGCAGATATTGAACGTACCGGTACTACCTGTCGATCGCCACATACGCACGTAAATGGTTTGTCCTGGAGTCATACCAAGACGTGTAATACGTGGCATGCTACCCGGACCGGAATCATCATTACATTCCAATAAATTCATGGTGCCATTACAAGTGCTTGCTGTATACAGGGCCATTCCGCCATCAGTTATTGAACCTGCAGACGTAGAAACTCGGAAGTTTCCAGTGGCAGGAACAGTAAATGAGAACCAAACGTCACGACCGTTGTAGCTTGCGCAACCGGGGCTTGTAATTGTGGAACCGTTGTTGGAATCCGTTGAATTCGCAGTAGTATGTGTCGACATACTGCAATAATTGTTTACGAGTAAGGCTATTGCTCCACAGGGATTATCATTGGCGGGTTGACCGAAAATCCAGAAACAAAAGCTCACCGCGTAGAACAGTGTTAGGCTTTTTTTCATTTGTTTTTTTTTTGAAGGTGCAAAAGTACTCAAATTAAAAGAGTAATGATGCACTTGGAATCAAATCTGCATTTCTCATCCAAATTGTTAAATATTAAACACATGATGTCAATCGGTAATCGGATAGCGTTACTTCAATTTTCATGAGTCTTGATTTATGTTTCTTGTTCAAAGATCTGAAATGCCCCCATTCCACCGGCAAGAAATGTCATAGACGCCGAAATTCATGTCATGAACAGGGGGAAATGGGTACATGAAAATTTTAAAAGAGGCAGAAAAAAGCTTTCCACTGTAGTCTCGCCTTCATGACGGGAGCTGCGCTGCAATCCCTACCCGCTACGCTGGATTCCTGCGCCCCCAAACGAACCTACTCATAAACATTTACTTGTTGATTGATATTGATTAAGCAACTTTCCACATCTCTGTCAACTAGCATTTGAAATTACAGAATTTTTAGATACAGTTAGCGCAGGATTACACCCCGAATGGTAGGGACAGGAATCCCACGCAGCGGGGCGAAATGCAACGAATAATACAAGAAAAATGATCAGCAATCTGCAATCATTTATAGTACTACCTGTTTAAAACAATCCTCGAACAACACCCGAAAACAAAAACATCCATGAGTAAACTCACGGATGTTTAAAGTAAATCATTTTCAAAACAAAACGAATATTCGTACACAATTTCTAAGAAAGTATTGGACGTAGCCGGTTTAAGTTAGCCATGGTACTTTACTGACCTGAAAGTAGTGAAAATTTCCGGTTAATAAACCTAAGCATGCAACTTTCTCTATCTTTTTTCTTATTTTTGAGATATGAGTAAGGTAGAATTAAAATTAAGTCTACATCAGTTGATTGATGGTGTTACGGATACGAGTGTTCTAGAAGCTGTTTATACATTGTTGTCAAAAGCCACGGCAAACACTGAAGATGATTGGTATAACTCCTTGTCTGATGAAGCTAAAGCATCTATTGACCGTGGATTGGATGATTTAAAAAATGGTAAAACAATTACCCACGAAGTCGCTATGTCAAGAATAAATCAAAGAATCGCACAGTACAAGAATGCCTAAATACAAAATCGTATGGTCGGATGAATCTATTCTGACCTTAGAAAAAATAATGGATTACATTTTTAAAGAATGGGGTATTCAACCTATCATCGATTTACAACTTGAGGTTGATAGACTTATACATTTGTTAACTACTAACAAGAAATTATGTCCAAAATCCAAGGCTATCAACGTTCGTAAATGTGTGGTTTCAGAACAGACATCGATGGTATACAAAATTGAGCGTTCACATCTGGAAATAGTTACCTTCATAGACAACCGTAGCAAACACAACTACTAACCCACCTGATGGAAGGCATTAATAGTGTCTTTTAGAGTAGAAATATCATTCGTTAATACTTCTTTTAGGAAATCTTAAGCTTGGAATTATTGATCTAGTTTAACCAAATATTGTAAAAACCTACCTTAACAAAAAGCACATTTTCAAAACAGCTAAAAAAACAACAGGTGAAGATGCACTCTTATCTGCAGCATGACTTTTATTAATTCATTTGTTTCTGCAAAAACGCGTTTGGAAACCCTACAAGAAGCCATTAAAAATGGATTTGGCGACAAAGCGATTGATCAACTTCAATTTGTGACTGATGGTGGA
>CAYRVL010000078.1:0-11455 GCA_964427665.1 uncultured Fluviicola sp.
GAATATGGTTTACTCTATCAGTTCTTTCACGAACAAGACAGTTTGCGTTATTGGAAATTCCAAGCCAGCCATTATTTGAGTTGGAATGTAACGAATCACTGGAACATTACCCTGTATGAAGCCGTGCTTTTTCAGCCAAAAGACGGCAACTTGCGACGCGGATTTGAAGTGGAATACCTGAATCCCATCGCCTTCTTTCGTCCCCAGGAATACAGTATAGGATCAGCGGATAATGTGCTTCTGGGTGCCCATACACATGTTCGCCTGCGAAAACATACCCTTTATGGACAAATTTCACTGGATGAATTCGTGCTGGGCGAGATCCGAAATCGTACGCGCTGGTGGGCAAATAAATACGGTGTACAAATCGGCGCGAAAGGAAGACTGGGACAATTCGGTTATCGTTTGGAAGGAAATTTGATCCGGCCATACACCTACTCGCACATCAATTTTGGACAGAACTCCGGCAACCTAAATCGCCCGATCGGACATCCTTTGGGAAGCAATTTTGCCGAAATATTGGCACAACTTCAATGGGGTAAAAAACACCTGAAATTCACAGCTTATTCCGTTTTTGTTCTAAAAGGATACGATCAAGACAGTTTATCCTGGGGCGGTGACATCTACAAACCATACACCATGCGACCGGCGGATCTGGAATACGGAAACACGATTGGACAAGGAATGACCGTTCGCAGCATCGAGTTAGGACTTTCCGCACAGTATCCGATCCCTGCGTTACCTTTAAAAGCTTATTTCCAAGTGGCAGGACGCTATCAATGGGGCGATATCCAGGCACGTTTAGATCCCATCCTGATTTTGGGTATCCGATCCGATCTTTTTTCGCCGCGTAGACTTTTCTAAGCGTAAAAGTGCGAAAAAGCGCACGCTAGTTCGTTCCTAAAGCGTAAATTTGCGGACGATCCAAAAAACGACACCATGAGCATCGGCAAAAAGGTCAAAATGTACATGAATTTTACCAAATTCCGTTTGGCCTCGCTCGTAATTCTGTCAGCACTCTCGGGCTATCTGTTCGTTGGTGGCAATGATTCTCTGGAGATCACATGGTTGCTAGTTGGCGGACTATTGGTCACCGCAGCATCCAATGGTTCCAATCAGATTTGGGAACGCGAATTAGACATTTTAATGAACCGCACCGGAAAACGTCCGTTGCCAATGGGTGAAATGACCGTGCGTGAAGGAATTTTCGTGGTGTCTATTTGTCTTTTACCCGGACTGTGGATGTTGTATCAATTGAATCTTGGGTCCATGTTACTTGGTCTCGCTGCATTCATTTCTTACGTATTCATATACACTCCCATGAAGCGCATTTCTACTTGGGCAGTATTTGTGGGGGCCTTTCCGGGCGCAATTCCACCCATGTTGGGCGCGGTTGCCGGATCAGATTCTTTCGGATTAGTTCCTGGAGTTTTGTTCTTTGTACAATTTATGTGGCAATTTCCACACTTCTGGGCAATTGCATGGGTTGTTTACGACGATTATCAGCAAGCCGGATTTTCGTTACTCCCGTCAAAAAAGGGAAGAACAAAAGGTTCAGCCTATCAAATAGCCGCTTATTCCTTGGCCTTGATCCCGTTCACCTTGCTGCCTTGGTTAATGGGATGGTGTGGCACCAGCACACTGATCATCGGTACTTTCTTCGGTGTTGCCTTCTTCTTCTTAGCGTACCGTTTGCTTTTAACACTAGAAATTTCCGATGCGAAAAAACTCATGTTCGCCTCGTTTGTTTATTTACCGGTAGTTCAATTCTTGTATGTTTGGGATCGCATCCCGGAAAAGATCATTGAAGATTTGATCAAGCACGGAACAAGCTTTTAAAATAGAAAATTATGAAGGACCAATTTGTGCGCGAGCTCTCCCCGGAACAACGGGAGAAGATGAAGAAGAACCTGGTTTATGTAGCTATGTTCAGTGTGGTCATGTTATTCGCTGGATTCACCTCGGCTTACATTGTCAGCATGGGCGATTCTTTCTGGGTAAAATATGATTTTCCTATCGCGTTTTATATTTCCACAGTGATCCTGGCATTGAGCAGTATCGTTTTGGAGATCGGGAACAGAAAAGCACTGAAAGGAAACGCAACGATCCTGAAGATCACTGTTCCGTTGACATTTGTACTGGGACTTGGATTCGCTTACTACCAAATGAAAGGTTACGGGCAACTCGTAGACAACGGTGCTTACGCTGTTGGCCGCATTACGGTTGCTGACGGACGTTATGGTATGTACTACCAGTTGAAAGTGAACGGAAAGTACATGGAAGTAGATGGTAATGATTATTACGTTGCCGGAAAACTTTTGAATGAAAGCGAAAAAAGCGGTGTGTCGGCATTCGCGAAACAATTCCATCAGATCGCTGAAAAGAAGGACGCAAGTCAGATCTCTCAGTATGGAAAATACACCCTTCTTTACAAGAATCAAGAGGTCACTAAAAAAGGAAGTAAATTCTACGTCCAGGACAGTGTAGAATTGTCCTATGTTGACTTGAAACGACTGGAAGAATTTGCCGTTCATTTACGCGATGGTCGCGGAGATTTCTTTCACAAAGGGAAAATCGGAAAAGACTTCAAACTGTATTACAAAGGCAAAGAACTGGAATATAAAGACCGCAACCTCTACTATCAGGGTGTCAAATTGGATGCGCCATTGCAAATGAAGATGGATGATTCACAGGATCAGGCTAGCTCGTATCTGTATTTGATCACATTCTTACACTTACTTCACGTTCTGGGGACATTGATCTACATGTTCCGTATGTCAATCCGTTCATTTTCAGGAACATTGGTTGAATACAACTTCTTGTCGATTCGTTTAGGGGCAATATTCTGGCACTTTTTAGGACTATTATGGGCTTATTTATTGCTTTTTTTACTTTTTATTCATTAAACTTGCACAAAAAATTATAAAAAATGGCAGGACACGCTACAACTCATGTCGACTCTGCTACCGCTTGGGGCGGTAAAGTATCTCCATTCAATGCGAGCTACGGTAAATTGATGATGTGGTTCTTCTTGGTTTCCGATGCATTGACTTTCGGTGGATTGTTGGTGTCGTACGGATTCGTTCGTCACGCTACACAAGGAGCTTGGCCGATCGGTGAAGAGACTTTCGAAGCTTTACCATTCTTGGGTCACGGTTATCCTTTGGCCTATGTAGCCTTGATGACCTTTATTTTGATCGTTTCTTCGGTTACTATGGTATTGGCTGTTGAAGCCGGTCACCGTATGGACAAAAAAGGAGTGGTGAAATGGATGTTGGCTACGATCATTGGTGGTTTCTTCTTCGTAGGTTCTCAAGCTTGGGAATGGAGTCACTTCATGCACGGAACTGATTTCGGTTCGGTGGAAATCGCAAGTGGTCAATACAAAGGTCACCGTGCTATCGTGAAAGGTCATTTCGGTGAGTTTGAAAGTTTCACAGTGGTAGAAGCTGGAAAACACCACAAAAAAGGAGAAGTTATCAAAGAAGATGCGGGTGAACTATACCATCATTTCCGTGAGGCAGTGCTAGCAGGACACGTAAAAGACAACCAAATGCGTTTGCATGACGGGTCTATCGTTACTTGGAAGCGTGCAGCTGACCACGACATGAAATTGATCGTGAAAACAGACGGGAACGGAATTGCCTTGAAAAATCGTACAGAAGTTACCGGTAAAGAAGCTGAGAAATTGTACTGGGAGGCTGTTAATACAGGTGATAAAGGTCGTATCATTTACGGAGCGAACTTGGGTAACTTGTCTGAGCCAAACGAATACGGTCCAACGCAATATGCACAGTTGTTCTTCTTCATTACTGGATTCCACGGATTCCACGTATTCTCAGGTGTGATCATCAACATTTTGATCTTCTTGGGTGTTGTAAAAGGAACATACCACAAACGTGGTCACTACGAAATGGTTGAAAAAACTGGTTTGTACTGGCACTTTGTCGACCTTGTATGGGTGTTTGTATTTACATTCTTCTACTTAGTTTAATCTTTTAGCAAATTATAGATATGGAAAGAGACGACATTTACGAATACTCCCTCGATACGCATCACAGCGAAGAAGAAGGGAAGAAAGTTCGCCGTAAAATTTGGGTTGTAACTGCAATCCTTACGATCGTAACATTGATTGAAGTAGTATTGGGAGCCATGGTTAAACAATCATCTTCAAGCTGGTGGATCGTGAAATTGTTATTCATTGGATTGACAGTTTTGAAAGCTGGGTACATCGTACTAACGTTTATGCACCTTGGCGATGAGAAAAAAGTATTGAAATACATCATTCTTGTTCCTTACTTCATCTTTATCATTTACTTGCTTTTCATTGTTTTGACTGAAGGTCTGGCAGTGAATGATGCTTGGAACACTTACGGAGGATAATCTCATTTAGCTATGGCTAATTCATTTTCGAAGGCCGGGCCGCTTAAAACAGTAATGGTATTACTGCTTTTATTTGGTCCGGCTTCTTTATTAGTGTTCATCTCTACGCGAGGTTGCGAACACAAATTCAAAGTCTTGGAAGATTTTGGTAAAATGCCAGATTACCGTTTAACCGATAGTCAGGGTAAGGTGTATACGAATGCTTCCTTCAAAGACCAAGTGGTGATCTTCACGACCTTGCAACCCACTTGTCCAAAAACATGTGGTATTTCTGTGTGGCATTTAGACCAATTGATCTATCAACAATTGCGCAAGAACAAGAAGAAATTGGGGCATGTGAAGCTTGTATCCATTGTAACCGATGGAAAGGGCGGTCAAGCGGATAATCTATCAGATGTCAATGCGGTTTTAAAAGAACGCGTAGAGGCGTTTGATCCCTCTATTTGGATCGTGGTGAAAGGTGACGCCAAAAGCGTGTACAACATCAAACACAACAATCAAAGTCTCCTGCAAAAAGGCAATGAGTATTTTGGTGGTGAAGCTTTTCAAGAGTTGATGTTGTTGCAAGATAAAGACAATCACTTGCGTATGGTACTTCCTGGAAAAACCGAAGGAACGATCCGAACCATGCGCGATCACATGGCCTTATTGGAAAAACAATACGACAAAGAAGCAGCCCGTAAACAAAAATGATACGATTTTTTCTAGGTTCATTATTGCTCATAACCGTTTTTGCTTGTGGCGATAATACTAAAAGTAAACCGCGCGCATTGCCGTATGTTGGAAATTACGATGTGGTCATTTCCGAAACGAACGGGATCCAATCCGTGGACACCATCTATCCGAAGATTCCGCATTTTCGTTACCTCAATCAGGATTCGGTTTGGGTAGATTCCAAAGACATGAAAGGGAAAGTGTGGATCGCTAATTTTTTCTTTACTTCTTGTCCAAGTATCTGTCCACCGATGATGTCGCAAATGAAACGATTGAATACGATCACTGCAGATATCTCTTCCCATTTGCAGTTCATCTCCTTTTCGATCGACCCCAATCACGATCAACCGCATGTACTTCTTAAGTACCGCAAGGACATGGGGATCCGTTCCAACAACTGGGCGATGTTAACCGGTGATGAAGCAGAAACGCATCGCCTTGGGGTTGAACACTTTATGGTTCATGCTGACAAAGATCCCATGGCTGCAGGTGGATATGCGCACTCTGACGGCATGGTCTTGATAGACCGCGAGGGATACGTGCGTGGAATCTATCGTGGTACATACACTGCGGACGTGGATCAACTAAACAAAGATCTACGTAAACTGTTACAAGTAGAGTATAATGTCAACTGCAAACAACAATAAAATGAACACACAAGCCGAAAAGAAGTACAACAAATGGATCGTTATTCTGTCGATTGCTATTCCGGCGGTCGTAGCGCTTTTGTTCGGGGTTAAACTCAAAACTTTGGGCTTCGATGTAAAACCGTTAACGTTTTTACCACCGATCTATGCTGCTATCAATGGCTTGACGGCGGTTCTTCTCATTGCCGCTCTTGTTGCTGTTAAAAACAAAAAGATCAAATTACACGAAAATTTGATGAAAACGGCAATCGCTTGCTCTGTGGTGTTTCTGGGAATGTACGTGGCTTATCACATGACTTCAGAAGCGACTCCTTATGGTGGAGAAGGAGCCATGAAATACCTGTATTTCTTCATCCTGATCTCACACATCATTCTTTCGATCGTCGTGATCCCTTTCGTGCTGCTTACATACGTGCGCGCGATCACCAATAACATTGAAAGACATAAGAAGATTGCAAAGATCGCTTTCCCAATTTGGTTGTACGTAGCGGTGACTGGTGTGTTGGTTTACGTGATGATCTCTCCGTATTACACGAATTAAAAATCCTGAGGACAAGAACCCTTTCCTCCCAAGCGCACAGATAATCCAATACCGAAGAAGGTATACCAATCACGTGTGGCTCCATTTCCACGCTGTCCAAAACGATTGCCGTCCAAACTACGATTACTCATACTGGCAGCCAACGGTCCGTTTTCTGCAGCCAACACGGTAGGATCCACGTATCGATATCCTCCCACGTCATCCAAGTAATCTGTAAACAGAAAACGAATGCCGTATTCTACGTTCAATCCGATATTCTCGCTGAGCGTAATTCGACAACCTACAGCCAATGGAACCACCAACTGTGTGCGGGAATACTTGTTTTTTGATGACAACGAAGTCCCTTGACCTTCTGTGCCAAGCGGTTGCAATTCCACTTCTTCTCCTTCATATTCTGCCGTCGGATTGATTCGGGAAAGTGCTAATTCAGCTAACAAATAAGCCGATCCCCAGTACTTATTGTTTCCAAGTTCGAACGGCAAGTACGTGAATTCGATGCCCGTTCCCAATTCATAGATCGGTGTTTTAAAGGACAAGTTGCGGTTCACATACAAGGCTTTATCGGACTCAGAATCGGCTGCGGATACCTTCGCATACGTAAAGTTCAGACGATACGCCAAACGCGAATGGATATTGTAGCGATAAAACAATTGAGCAGCACCGTGCATATTATTAAAATGCCGGTAATTCAAATCGCCCACGTAATAACTGGCACCCCCCATCAGACCAAGTTCCGAACGCGACCACTTGTTGTGACGAGATGCCCCTTGTGCTGTGAGATCAAAAAGATTCCATAAAACGAATAACAAAAGGACGTACCGCATATTGGGAAAACGAAATTTAGAGCTAAAAAGTGTGTAAATTACAAAATTCCCTGACGAACCAACAACTCAGCGATCTGAACAGCATTCGTTGCGGCCCCTTTGCGCAAATTATCGGCTACTATCCACATGTTGATCGTGTTTGGCTGCGACTCATCCAAGCGAATACGACCCACGAACACATCGTCCTTTCCTTCCGCAAAGCGCGGCATCGGATAGACATGATTCATCGGATCATCTTGTAAAGTGATTCCTGCTGTAGAACTCAAAATCTCACGAATTTCGTTCAAATCCGGTTGCTGTAAGAATTCCACATTCACTGCCTCCGAGTGACCGCCAACCACCGGTACGCGCACAGCCGTTGCAGTGACCTGGATGGAAGGATCCAAGATCTTCTTCGTTTCATTCGTCAGTTTCATTTCCTCTTTGGTATAGCCATTATCCAAAAAAGAATCGCAGTGCGGTAAACAATTTTTATCGATCGGATATGGATACGCCATCTCTCCAGAAATGCCTGAACGCTCATTTTCCAATTGCTGCACCGCTTTTACACCCGTTCCTGTAATGGATTGATAGGTAGAAACGATCACGCGTTTGATTCCGTACTTTTTGTGCAATGGTCCCAAAGCCATTAACAGCTGTATCGTACTACAATTTGGGTTGGCAATGATCTTATCTTCCGCTGTTAACAAAGCGCCATTGATCTCAGGAACGATCAATTTTTTATCGGCATGCATGCGCCATGCGGAACTGTTATCGATCACCGTTGTTCCAACTGCCGCAAATTTCGGAGCCCACTCCAAAGAAGTTTCACCGCCGGCCGAAAAAATGGCTACATCGGGTTGCATGTTCACCGCCATTTGCAGGTCAACAACCGAAAAAGATTTTCCGTTGAACGAGACTTGCTTTCCGACAGATTTCTCAGAAGCCACCGGAATTAATTCAGATACCGGAAACTGACGTTCGCGCAATACCTCTAACATAACTTGTCCCACCATACCTGTGGCACCAACAACTGCAACTTTCATGTGATCTAGTTTGAGTTGCAAAAATAAATCAATTT
Source organism: uncultured Fluviicola sp. (assembly GCA_964427665.1). Classification (GTDB taxonomy): domain Bacteria; phylum Bacteroidota; class Bacteroidia; order Flavobacteriales_D; family Crocinitomicaceae; genus Fluviicola. The sequence continues at coordinate 8,170 of CAYRVL010000078.1, forward strand.
ACGGGTGGATGGCGACGAACAGACTCGCATAGCACGGAAAAAACGTGAAATTAGCCACAATTCTTACAAACATATACCGATTTAGTCGCTAATTATCCCGTCTAGGTATGACAATTTACCTGCCTTTTCCTATCTTTAATCCATTCAATGGCATCATGAAGTTACCTGTACTACTTATTAGCATTTTTAGTTCGCTGAGCATTTTCGCGCAGCTAACCGATGATTTTTCCGACGGTGATTTCACCACTAATCCTACTTGGACCGGAACCGCCGCAGATTTCGTTGTTAATGCTGCTCAAGAATTGCAGATCAACAATACCGTTGCAGCCACCAGCTATTTATCCACTGTACACGGACTCAGCAATCTGGACAACAAGGAATGGAAAGCAACGGTTCGTATGGCGTTCTCCCCTTCTTCCAGTAACTATTCACGGATCTACCTCACATCCACATCGGCTGATCTGACCACCAACCCAGATGGATATTTCATTCAATTAGGCGAGGCAGGAAGCGTGGATGCGGTGCGTTTATTCAAATCTCAAGGAGGAATTCCTACGCAAATCTGTGCGTCTCCGGATGGACAGATCAGTTCATCTGTGAATGTGGGATTGCGCGTCATCCGAGACAACTTAGGGAATTGGGAATTGTATGTTGACCCGACAGGAGGCACCAACTACGGCGCTCCATTTACCGGATCAGATCCAAGTGCTCTTTTGGGCACGCACGTTGGTTTCCTAGGCGTTTATACCCTTTCCAATGCCACCAAGTTTTATTTTGATAATGTGTATGTTGGACCGGAAATACTGGATACTCAGGCTCCGGCGATCCAATCCGTTTCAGTCATATCGAACACACAAATCGATGTCTTGTACAGCGAGGCCGTTACAGGTCTTTTCGTGATCAGTGCCGGGAACTACGCACTCAATCCTGCAATTACTGTACTTTCCGCAAACTTAGATGGCACGAACAACGCTTTAGTACACCTTAACCTGGCTAGCGCGCTTCAAAATGGTCAAACCTATCAAGTTACCGCAACACAAGCGGAAGACTTGGCAGGAAACATTGGTACGAATTTACAAAGTTCATTCACCTACCTGGTGAGCGATACCCCATCCAAAGGTGATCTGATCATCAATGAATTCGTGGCTGATCAAGCTCCATCCGTTGGCTTGCCAGAAGTAGAATATGTAGAGATCTACAACCGGAGCAACAAATACTTTGATCTGAGTGGTTGGAAACTCGGGGATGCTTCCTCTGATGGAACGATTAGTGGTGGCTGGATCTATCCGGGACAATACAAGATCTTGTGTGCTACGGCATCGGTGGATAGTTTACCGGGAGCACTTGCCGTGAGTAGTTTCCCCAGCTTGAACAACAGCAGTGATGATATCGTTTTGAAAACTCCTACCCAAGTAACAATTGACAAAGTCAGTTTCATGGATACCTGGTACCGCGATGACTTCAAAAAACAGGGCGGATACAGTTTGGAACTGATCAATCCAAACGATCCGTGTTCGGATGCCAGTAACTGGATCGCGTCAACGGCAGCAATTGGCGGAACACCCGGGACTGCGAATAGCGTTTTGGATTTAACACCGGACACGCAAGTTCCTTCCATCTTAAGTACCGTAGCGTTGATGCCTAATTTCCTAGAATTTACGTTCAGTGAAGGCATGGATTCCACTTCGGTAGTAAATGCTCTTTTTTCCAGCAACCCTGCACTGACGGTTTCTTCCATGTATGTCGCTAAAAACGGGGCTTTAACGGCTATCGCAACATTGAACGAAAACTTTGCCGTAAATACCAATTACATCTACGTACTCAATAATATTGCAGATTGCTGGATGAACGTCATTTCAATCTCCGGAACCTTTGCCGTGGCGGACAACCCAGAACCTGGTGACTTGATTGTAAACGAGATCTTATTCGACCCGGGAACCGGCGGTAGCGACTTTGTGGAATTGTACAACCGCTCCAATAAAGTGTTGAATCTGAAAGACTATTCTTTGGCAAATTTCGATGATGACACCATAGCTAATTTCAAGATCATCACCGACAATTATGTGATGCTTCCAGGCACTTACGTGGTTCTTACCCCCGACTCGATTTTCGTGAAGAATCAATATCCTTTTGCTGTTTCCGGTACATTCTATCAAATGTCGCTGCCCGGATTAAACAACGACTCCAGTACAATTTATGTGATCTACAACGGAGAAATTTTGGATCGCGTGAGTTATTTCGACGATTGGCATTTGTCTTTGATCGACGACAAAGAGAACAAAACACTGGAACGCATAGATCCGAACGGGCCATCAAACTCCGCTATGAATTGGCATACAGCAGCAGAACCTGTTGGGTTCGGTACTCCGGGAAGAGTCAATTCGCAATTCAACTTGGCGGTTTCTGATGGAACCTTTAGTACGAACGATCCTATTTTCTCACCAGACAACGATGGTTATCAGGATGTCATGCTTTTCAATTACGAACTGGTAGAAGGTGGACAGATCGCCAATCTAACCATCTACGACGACAAAGGAAGAAAAGCAAAAACCATCACAACAAGTGAATTACTTGGCACAAGCGGATCATTTAGCTGGAATGGCTACCGTGATGATGGATTGAAAGCCCCAATCGGTGTGTATATTGCCGTGTTTGAAACTTTTACTGTGGATGGTGCCGCACAAATTGCTAAGAAGGTGGTCTTTACATTGGCCGGAAAACTCTAAGTGAAAAAAGCTTAAAATTGTCAGTTTGTATAAAGTATATGCCGGTTAGTTTTATCTTCGCACAAAGCCTTTATATATGAAACGTTATTTATTGATCTTGACATTTGCTGCCTTTGCTGTAATGCCATCATTTGCCCAGAGTTATACGACAGGAATTGGTTTAAAGGGAGGTTACCCTGGATACGGTGGGATCAACTTGAAACACGATTTTGGAGGAATCTACGGCGACTTCACACTTGGGGGCGGTCGTAACAATTTATCTTTAATGGCTCTTTTAGAAAAGCAACAGGCGTTAAAGGACGGATTTGAGTGGTATTACGGAGCGGGACTTTATTTGTATACGTGGAGAAATAACTACGGTTATTATCACAACGACAAGTATTACAACAACCGCGCATCCTTTGGCGCCCTGGTGGTACTCGGATTGGAATACACCTTCGATGAGATTCCCTTGAACATTGGATTGGATGCTGGACCCGTCATTTCATTAACACCCTATGTTGGAGTAGGTTTTGGAAGTAATTTAGCTGTCAGATATGTCCTAAAATAAAAAAAGGCCC
>CAYRVL010000079.1:0-11034 GCA_964427665.1 uncultured Fluviicola sp.
ATTTCTTAGGGTCTCGCCGGCCTTACGGGTGTGCTTGGCTTCGGAGTTGTTGGTGTTGGTGTTGTTGTGGTTGGTGTAGTCGGTTTCGGCTTCACCGGTGTTGTCGGTCGTGGCTTTGGTGTATTGATGGTTTTGTTACCTCCACCTTTATTTCCACCGTTGTTGTTGCCGCCACCGTTGTTGCCGTTCTCATCATCTACATCTCCACCTTGTTGTCCATTTGGACCACCGCCTCCTTGGCCAGGATTGGACTCATCCACCCCATCTTGGTTATTTCCGTGACCGTTGTTGCCATTTCCAGCAGCGATTGAGATCGCACACATTTTCGAGTCAGATCCACCTGCATTCGTTGCTGTGATCACCAACGGAATGTTTACCGTTGTATGAGTCACATTCACTTGGAAGGAGAAGTTCAATACTCCATTCGCGATCGAAGAAGTGAAATTGACCGGACTTCCGTTGTACATCATCACAACTTGAGAGGCGTTCGTGATATTCGTAACCGTTCCCGAGATCGTTTGCATGCCGCGATTAAACACCGCCGGACAAGACGCTGGGTTTGTCAATGTAATTACCGGAGCTTGAACCACAACCGGCTCTTGATAGATCACCGTCTTCGTATCCGAAGCAGTTCCAGCCGAATTCACCACCGTCGCAATAATTACGTTTGCACCCGGATTGAACGAAGCATTGAATACCACTCCCCCATTTGCAGCGTTGAAGTTGAAATTCGTGGATGCTCCATTCACTGTAATGGAAACTTGATTCGCACTCGACACGTTAGTTGTCGTTACTTGTACGGTCATACCGCTTTGGCTGATCGTGTAAGGCGACGTTGCCGGGTTCACAATAGAAACCGTAGGTGGCTGAACAGTTTGTTCCTGTCTGCGTGTGATACCGAATTTCAACACATCTGTTCCACAATTGTTCTGTACGGTGATCGTGAAGGAATTCGCACCAATGACCAACGCTTGATTGATCGCTAATACTCCCGTTTGCTCATTGAATACAAAATTGATGTTTTGTCCATTCATCTGCACAGTGATCTGATTGCTTGAAGTAACGCCCGAAATTGCTGCCACGAAGTTCAAGTTGTCGTTATACGTAGTCGTATTCAACGGAACCGACGTCGTATTCACCGTAATCTTTGGAGCCACACATACTTTGCGCGTGATTTTCCAATCTACAGATGCTGTTCCACACGCATTCGTTACATCCACGCGAATCGTATTCTCTCCTTCGATCAAATTCACGGTAGCAGAAACTACATGTGTAGCCGCATCGTAATTGAAGGCAACTTGAGCGTTATTCACATACAGTTTGATCTCATTCGCATTCGACACATTTCCAACCGCTGCACGGATCAAAACAGAAGCTTGCTCGATCGTCATGGTCTGACTTGTCGGTTCAATACGACTTACTGTCGGTGGAACGCACGGTGCCGCTGCAGGTTTGTAAACGATCACAGTAGATACGTTTCCTTCTCCACATGCATTCGTCGCGATGATCTGAATCACATTTTGTCCTTCATTCAAGGTAATTGCCTTGCTAAATACTTTGGAAGTCGCATTGTACGTTCCTACACTTTGTAAAACACCATTGACAAGTAACTGTACTTGATTGGCATTCGCAATATGCTGGATGGTTGCATTCACCGTAAAGTTAGCATTCTGAACCTCCATCGCTGATGCAGCAGGAGCAGTGATCTGAACTTGCGGTTTATCGCACACCACCACCGGAACTTCATAGCGGATGTTCGTAGATGCCGTATGACTTCCACCTGCGTTAGAAGCTGTAATGGTAAACACGTTGTTTCCAGCATTCAAATTGGTGTTCATCAATACTTCATGGCTCGCTACGTCGAAACTCCACAAACTTGGGTTAACCACTTGCCCGTCCTGAACGACTACAATTTGAGCTGCCTGTGTTACATTTGAAACAGTTGCACGCATCGTATATCCAGAAACATTCACGGTAGTTCCTGGAGCTGCAGGTTGAATGAACGTTACCAATGGCGGTGTTACCGTTACTTGACGCACATAGTTGATCACGCGACTATCAGAAGCAGTTCCGGCAGAATTGGTTGCCGTAATGGTCACATTGTTCGTTCCCGGATTCAAATTCGTAGTGAACGATAATTGTTTGTTCGCTGTATTGTACGTGAAATTCGTCAATGAAGCGCCATTCACACTAACCTGAATCTGCTGCGCACCGTCCACATTCAAAACCGTTGCTTGAACTGCAGCATTGTTCACATTCACTGTTGATGGATTCGTCAACGGATTCGTTATAGTCACTACCGGTGGAACAGCAGGATTGTTCAATCGGTAAATGATCGTTGTTGATTTCTGATCCTGTCCCGCCGTGTTTACCGCGGTGATCTCTACTACATTCGCACCTACAACCAACGCTGTTGTAAATTCCATGATCTCGCTAGATGCGCTGTACACAAAATTCGTTGTTGGCTGACCGTTGATCTTCAAGGTGATATTTGACGCTCCTTGTACAAAGCGAACACGCGCACGAACTCCGTAGGTATTGTTGTAAACAGTGATCGGACTTGTTGCCGGATCGATGAACGTAACAACCGGTGGCTGAACAACTGCCGGTTTTCGGTAAATGATCGTTTGAGCCTTGCTATCCGTCCCTGCAGTATTCGTTCCAGTAACGGTAATCACGTTAGCACCTTCCAATAGTGACAACGGAAGTGTAACTGTATTGTTGGCAAATGTGAAATTCGAAACGTTTGCTCCATTCACATTCACGTTTACACCTTGCACATTCGCTACATTCAATACAGACGCCGTTAGAGTTATGTTTTCTTGCTGCGAATTGTACGGATTTGCATTCGGATTCGTGAAAGTTACTACCGGTGGTTGCAATTGCTGCGCCTGACGGTAAATGATCGTCACTTGTTTCGAATCCGTACCATCTGCATTGGTCCCTGTCACTACAACCACGTTTGTACCAACTGCCAAATTCAAATTTGCTGTCACATTGCTATTCACATTGTTGTAGCCGAAAGCGATATTTTGGTTGTTCAATTTTACCGTGATTTGATTTGCTTGAGTGACATTTAACACCGTTGCTGACAAGTTAAATACAGGACTGCTGGTATTGTATGGACTGTTTGCAGGGTTCGTGATCGTTACGATCGGCGGCTTTGGAGCTGCACGGTTGTAGATAATGATCGTAGACGCTTGCGCAGATCCAGCAGAATTGGTTGCAATGATCTCAAATACGTTCTGACCCGGATTCAAGATCACGGCACTCTGGAAATCATCTGTTTGCGGATTGTACACAAAGTTCTGATTCAAAGCACCATTCTGCTTGAACGTGATATTTTGACTGCCAGCCACATTCAACACATCTGCATTGATGGTAAAGTTCGGTACGGAAGTCGTATACGGATTCGCATTCGGATCCACAAAATACACCACCGGAAGCGGTTCTGTTTGAACTGGTTGGTAAATGATCGTGATCGACTCTTGATCCGTTCCAAATGGATTGGTTGCGGTAGTCGTTACGATATTCGTTCCCAATTGCAGACTCAAATTTGTTGATACAACTGTTGTAGCAGCATTGTAGCTGAAGATAACCGGTTGACCATTCAAAGTCATGGTAGCTTGATTGCCTTGAGAAATGTTCGCGATCGTTGCCTGAAGATTGAAGGCCTGATTTTGTACCGTTGCCGGACTAGAAGCAGGATTCGTATACGTAATAACCGGTGGATTATTTTGCTCGCGTACATAATTGATCACCGTTGTTTCATGATCAGACCCCAAGTTATTCGTGCCTGTCAATTCAAACACGTTTTGCCCCGGAACCAGATTCACCAAACATTCGAATGACTGGGTGGACGGGTTGAACACAAAGTTTGTGATGTAATTGCCATTTTGACGGAACACGACATTTGTCGCAGATCCTACATGCTTGATATTTGCACGAATCTGATACGTTGGTACAGAAACAGTAGTTCCCGATGTAACCGGCGCAGTGAAATCAACAACCGGCGGCAAAGCCGTATTTCCGTTGTAATTATTCACATTTCCTAACGAGTTTTGGTTAGTGTTCGTTGTATTTTCTCGAACCGGCGCATGATCACGGATCTGGAAACGCATATAAGCACTTGTGTAATGGTACCAATCATTGGCGTAGCTTCCATCCGGCGATTTGAAACCGTCGAAATCATCCAAACGTGTGAACGTCGTTTTATGCTCGATCCCCATTGAGAAACGCGGACCAAACTGATAGCCCAAACCAATCCCGACACTTGGCATCCACCCAGCTTTCATGGCAGAACCGTTCGCATCTGTTTCGTATGAACCATCCAACGCATCGATGAAACCGGAATTATCCAAAGACAAGGTAGTGAGTGAGTCATAATTGTACAAGGCCTGATCGTTATACAAGTTCAACTTGGTTCTGTACCAGGTATATCCGATCCCTCCAAAAATGTATGGATCCCAACCGGTACGTGCACGCAAGTTATTGAAATGTAGCACCAACTCCAGCGAAAGTTCGGTGGCTCTTGTTTGATGATTCAAAACCGGCTGTTGCCCCACACTGTAGTATGGATTATACACCGCGTTGGTAGAATCAATTCCACTGCGTTTGGACAGATCCTGACCGGTCCAATTTCCAGTTAGAAAACGACCGCGCAGATCAAAGCTGATCGGCTTACCGATGCCATAATTAAACGATTTACCGAGGACAAGTCCCCAGCCCAAATCGGTTTTGTACTTGACATCTGCGGACGACCAAGTACCTCCAAGATTCAATCCCCAAAACCACTTGGAATCATTGTCATAGTCCAATTTCATGTCCTGACCGTGCAGTACTGTCGTGGAGATAAATAATAGAATGAGTGTAACAATTCTTTTCATAACTCTTTATTTTCATTCGCGCCTTTCCATCAATTGTGCCAAAATTTTAAAAATTGTCGACGAAAAGCGAAAAACAGGGTGTGAAACTACGAAAAAATGCGTGAAAAATCCGCTTGAATGTATTAGTTTTACTGAAAAATTGGGTAGTTGCGCATGATATTCAAACAACTTGTTATTGTTCTGTTAACCGTTTTTCCGATTGCGATAATCGCAACAGGACAGGCGGAAAACGATGCGTGTAACAATGCAACGCTCTTATGTCCGGATGTTGTTTTGAATGGATCCAACTATCAGGCAACGTCAACAGTTTGTCCGGACTGTGAAGATGATTTTACCTTTTGTTTTTCCGGGGATAATTCAGTTTGGTACCAGTTCAAAACCAACAATGCGGGTGGAGATGTGAACGTGTCCATAGCGAATTTAGCATTCAACCTGCAACCCGGTCGAGGAAACCAACTACAAGCGTGTATCGTGCAAGCGGTTGTTCCATGTGATGCCGCAACCTATACTTTGGTTTCCAATTGTGAAGCCACAGCTACTGCCAATTTCACGCTGAATGCACCTGCACTTTTACCCAACACGACTTATTACGTCATCATCAACGGTGCGCGAAACGGTGGAGCAACAACACCTGCTGAAGCAACGTTTACCATCCAAGCGAGTGGACCCGGATTTGATCGGATCGCTCCAACTATATCGATCGGAGGCCCCAATTACATTTGCCCGAGCACACCAGCAGGTTACACCGTTTATTTAGGCGATTGTACGGATACTTCTGCTATTTCCTGGTTCGTGAATGGACAATTGATGGCACTGACACAAAATCCGTATTTCTTAAGTTCCAATTTAGAGTCCGGAGATGTGATCACAGCCAATTGTTCGTGTTTTCTGGACTGTCCGGTAGATCTCACCGCCAATTTTGGCAGTGTGACGGTAGATCCGATCTACGTAGATGCCGGCGCTGATCAGGAGATCACAAGCGGAGAAGATGCCGTTCTTACAGTAACAACGAATGGAACTGCTTATCAATGGAGTCCGTCAACCGCGGTATCGAACGACACGTTACAAACCGTATTCGCAAGCCCCACGCAAACAACTGTTTTCTCAGTAACGGTAACCAATGGAATTTGCACCTTAACCGATAACGTTGTGGTTACAGTGATCGATTTCCTGAACATCCCGGGAAGTTTCAGTCCGAATGGTGATGGCACAAACGATACCTGGATCATTGAAGGAATTGAAGCGTATCCAAACGCACGCATCGTCGTGTATGATCGTTGGGGACAGCAAGTAGCAGATATCAGTGGGTACAGCTTATCCAAATCGTGGGACGGAACCAATAAAGGGCGAGCACTCACCGATGGAGTCTATTTTTTTGTTTTGGACTTCAACGACAAATCCCGTGAAGATCTTAAAGGAAGTGTAACGATCATTCGATGAAGCAAGTCTTGGTCATAGCATTCCTGTTAGTGAGTTATCTTTCGGTAGCCCAACAGCTTCCGCACATGAGTCAATGGGCATCGCATCAATTTGCAATCAATCCGGCGCATACGGGAATCAAAAATTGTTTGGAGGTTCAAGGAACAGCACGCGGACAATGGATCGATATCGAAGGTGCACCGGCAACCGGTTGGCTCACGTGGAGTGCACCCTTGAAACGAAAACCGAAGAAATTGCTTGCACCCCGTCATGGATTGGGAGCACGTTTCATGTACGATCAGATCGGACCTTTTCAACAACTGGATTTCCAATTGTCCTATGCCGGTCACTTCAATTTCACCATCGACAATCGCCTTTCACTCGGATTAGCTTTTGGCGCCTCACAATTGTCTTTTGATCTGAACAAAGCGAAACCACTGGAGGCAGACCCCGTGATCAATGGAAGTGCGGTAGAATTGTTGCCGGACGCGACATTCGGAGCTTGGTGGAACGGTAAAAATTACTATGCCGGTATGTCCTTGTACAATTTGATCCCCATGACTTGGGAAAAGATCGGTGGACGGGCACGTGGCAGCATTCACGGAATGATCAATGGTGGTTTTCGCTATGCATTCAACCAAAAAGTCACTGCCCTTCCCGGAATGTATGTTGGTTTCACCAAAGGCGCTCCAATTGACCTGCAAATGCAAGTATTGATCGATTATAACCGCAAATTCACTACCGGGCTTGGATTCCGAAACACCGATGCGGTAATTGCCTTTCTCGGCTTTCAATTGGGAGACCGCTGGCGTATGATGTATTCCTACGATTTTATTTTAAGCAAATTGCGACCAGGATCTTACCACACCCATGAATTGACATTCAGTTTTTCTCCGTGTCGCATCCCATCCAGCGATCAACAATTGTGTCCGTTGTTTCAATGATCCGTGCCGCTCATCCTCTCTTCGTGATTGCATCGTAACATTTCAAAGACTTCTGAGTCTTACGAATGAACATTTCAATCAGAACGTATGAAATTTGCCCTATTATTCAGCTTGTTCGTAACAGCCGGAAGCAGTTTTGCCGGAAACGGTGAAAGTATTTTCAAGAACCGCATTGCGAACAAGATCAGTTATCCAACTTCCGTAAATGCAGCAGAGGTGGTTACCGTAACCGTTAATTTGCACATCGATGCCGAAAAACGCATTCAGATCCAACTGGTAGATTCCGGTTCTGAAGCCATGACGCAAGCCATTGTTGCACAAATTCGACGCTTGAAATTACCGGTAAGCAACGACATGATCGGAAAAGATTACACCTTTCGGTTCATCTTGAAGAAGCAAGGATAAGCGACCAAGCGAGACTCACAGAATCGTGGGTCTTTTCTATTAAAAAACGACTGTTTATAAGTACCACCGAACCACGTCACACTTGTCGCTTTACTTCAGAAATTTGAGACAGAAATGGGTAATATGAACAAGTGGATCATCGCATTGGGTTTTGGACTGGCTATTACAGCATGTGTCCCGGCTAAAAAGTACAATGAATTGTTAGAGCGCGAGAAAACGTGCAGCGAAGAACTGGAAAAATACAAAACGAGCGCCATAGACAACGAAGGTAAAGCCAAAGATCTGGAAGCGCGATTTGAGCAACTGAAAAAGGACGTAGGTCAGTTGAAAAAAGACACCTTGAAATTAGGTTCCGACTTCCGTTTTTTACAGGCGCAGTACGACCTTATGGTTGCACAAAATGAAGCCTACGAACGCAAATTGGACCAAATGCGTCTAAGCGGAGCCAAGGAAACTGCCAGTTATCAAGCCGACATCGAAGCGCGCAACCAAGAACTCCTGCGCAAAGAGGAAGCCCTTAAAAATCTGGAGAATGAATTGGGCACCAAACAACGATTGTTGGAAGAACGAGAAGCGCGCGTCAATGAATTGGAAGAAATGATCCAACGCAAAGACGAGGCTATGAAATTATTGAAAAATAAAGTCGCCGCTGCATTGAAAGGATTTGAAAACAAAGGATTGACCGTTGTGGAAAAGAACGGAAAGATCTATGTGAGTCTGGAAGCCAAACTATTGTTCCAATCCGGTTCTACTGCCGTTGAAGCAGAAGGAAAACGCGCCTTGATCGATTTGGCAAAAGTATTGGAAGCAGAAAAAGATCTGGAGATCATCGTTGAAGGACATACGGATACCGATAAATTGGTTTCTGCGAACCATCCAAAAAGCAACTGGGAATTGAGTGTTTTGCGTGCAACTGCCGTTGTGGAGATCATGACCGCAAACAGCAAGATGAATCCAAAGCAATTGATGGCAGCCGGGCGCAGTGAATACCATCCGGTAGACGCGAAGGACAAAGCGAAAAACCGCCGTATCGAGGTGATCATTTCCCCGAACCTGAATGAATTGTATCAACTGATCGGTCAATAAGCCTCCATGCGACAGTTTCTTGCGCTTTCAATTTTGCTCTTCAGTTTCGTTGGTTTTGCTCAGCAAATGCATGCGAAGCGCATTGAAAAAGCATCGTTTTCTGAAATTGAGTCCGAACTCTATCTGAAACCGTACCATCTGGACAGCATTCAGAAATGGGCAGGTATGAAGGCGCAATTTGACATGAACAAGGGAAAACGGATCATGCTCTATCAGCAAGCCAGTTTTGAAAATGCATGCATTTTGTGCGCAAAATACCAGGAAGGATTTCAATTGATCCGCTTTGGTTCCGGGGAAATTCCCATTCCGGAATTGGATGCGTTTGTATCGGCCTACAACGAAAGACAAGTCGGACCAGCCGTGGTACAAGCCCAATACAGTGGCTTTCAGTTGAGCCCGGAAAAGATCCAAGCTACTCAAACGATCGTCAACGACAGCATGGTGCGTATTCAGGTAAGCGTTCCCGAACTGGAATCGTTTTTTGGAGTACAATCCGACCAGATCCAACTCGAGATCCAGTTTCTACAACCCATTCAATTACCTATAAAAGAACTGGCATATCCCGCAATCCGATCAAAAGGCATCGTGGTAAAAAACAAACAGCTGCAAGCTTTGACCATCCGCTTGGTATTCGACTTGCAACGCGTAGGAACCTTGCCCGAGAAATGCTGGTGTAATTTACTGGAACAACGCTATTTTACAGAACTCACATTAGCGGCACCAACCCGGTGATCATGCACGCTTACGCCGTGACTTGAGCCGCAATTGATTTTGCGTTTGAAAGCGCAATTGTTCGTGAAACAAGAACCAACCACCGATCGCCCCAATCACACTTCCGATAACAATATCCGTAAAGCGCGTTGCGATCAGCGTATTCACTTCCAAACCACTCGGATGCGACGCCTCTGCCAACAGCAAAGTCATTGGCGTGATGAACACCACCGCAAGCGCATAGTGACGTACGATCAGCATTTCCACCACGAACTGAAGCACAAGCAAGCTGATGACGATGCCCAAAGCTCCCGGATTCCAAAGCAAGATGAACCAACCTACCAACATTCCTAAACTGGTGCCGATGATTCGTTGAAAAGAACGCTGTAACACGTGCATGCGGTTCATTCCTTGCATCACAGCCAAACAAGAGATGGGAACCCAATACGGATTATTTAGTCCGAGCAACCACGCTGCTAGATAGGAAACACCTAAGAACACACCAAAAATCACGGATGAGAAGAGGTGATCAAATCCGATTCGGACCTGCTTCATCGGACTTGGTTTTACCGCGTATCGATGAATGGCCCACCAACTATAAAAGAACGCCAGAACACAGGCAAACATCGTGCTCAGGGCAAGTAAGCCAATCTTCACAGGGATCTGTTCCAGTTCAAAAGGCTGACAACCCGCGATCACAGCAAGCATGATGAAGAAAAAGTTACCGGGCGGTCGCATTACCAGGATCCCGGTGGCGAAATGGACAGCAAACGAGAACAAGGTTAGTACGATGGCAAACACCAGCGGATGAAAGCTAAACAAGATCCCAACTGCGTAAGCCATGAGAAAACCGAAAGAGCACGCCAACATGGTGATCATCCGTTGACGCAAACCCGTTGATGGCATGTACAAGATCACCAAACCTCCGGTACAAGCGATCACACCGTATTGCAGTTGCTCGAAATACCAACCCACCAGCAAAGGCACGCCGACACAAACAGAGGCCAAGACAGGAATATGCCACAAACGCTCGGTTTTCTTCAGTTCGAACAGTGCGGCCAATTCATCGGCTATGATTGTTAAAATACGTTGCAACACGATTCAAAATTAGCCTATTTCGGGTGTTCTGGCTAACTTCAACAAAAATTGATCATGAAAAAGACTTTGGTAGTTGGTGCAAGTACGAATCCGGAGCGGTATGCTTATAAAGCGATTCATGCCTTGCGACAGGCCGGACATGAAGTGGTAGCTTTTGGACAACGTCCGGGAACTGTTCTGGATGTTTCCATTGAGACTACATGGAATGATCAATGGGACGTGGATACCGTTACGCTTTATGTGGGACCAAATAACAGCATTCCCTTACGCGACAAGATCATTGCATTGAAACCACAACGTGTGATCTTCAATCCGGGCACGGAGGATGCGGAATTCATTCAACAAGTGCGGGCAGCTGGCATCGAAGCTGAAATTGCGTGTACACTTGTATTGTTGTCAGTCGGGGCTTATTAAGCTAAGGTGAACTACGCAGGCATAAAGATCTTTTTAGCTGGTGCGCGATTGAATCGCGCACCAGCTAAAAG
>CAYRVL010000080.1:0-10649 GCA_964427665.1 uncultured Fluviicola sp.
TCGCGCTCGATCTCAGCCAACGACATTTGTTCTGCGTTACGCACAACCGGTACCATCAAACCTTTTGGAGAAGAAACTGCAATACCTACGTCAGCGTAGTTATGGAAAACGATCTCATTGCCGTCGATCTGTGCATTTACCGCTGGGAACAAATTCAAGGCCTCGGTTACCGCTTTGGTAAAGAATGACATGAAGCCAAGATTTACCTCGTGGTGTTTTGCAAACTGATCCTTGTATTTCGCACGCAAATCCATGATCGGTTTCATGTCCACCTCGTTGAAGGTTGTCAACATCGCTGTTTCGTTCTTCACAGAAACCAAACGCTCTGCGATCTTGCGACGCAACATCGACATTTTCTCGCGGTTTTGGTCGCGTGTACCGCCCCAACCTTGTGCATCAGCTGTAGAGAAACCTGCAGCCATCGCAGCGATCACATCTTGTTTCGTGATGCGTCCATCTTTTCCGGTTCCGTTGATCTTCGCCGGATTGATATTGTTTTCAGCAAGTACTTTTGCAGCTGCCGGAGAAGGTGTTCCCTTCGCGTAGCTGTCCGATGCAGGTCCCGGATTTGGAACCGGAGCCGATTTTACTTCGGCAGGTGCAGCCTCTTTTACGGGTGCAGGAGCCGCTTCTGCTGCTTTAGCCGGAGCTGGAGCCGCTGCGCCTTCCGGACGCGCCGCAGATGTGTCGATCAAGCAAACAACCTGACCTACTTTTACCACGTCACCTTCGGCTGCTTTCAAGGTAATGATACCACTTTCCTCTGCCGGCAATTCCAAAGTTGCCTTATCCGAATCAACCTCTGCGATCGCTTGGTCTTTTTCTACGTAATCTCCATCAGATACCAACCACGTTGCGATCTCTACTTCAGAAATAGATTCACCCGGACTTGGAACTTTCATTTCTAGAACTGACATATCTCTAATATTTTTTAAGCGTTGACTTTAGCGTATTGAAACAAATCAGCATACAATTGCTTCAAACGACGTTCATGTAATTTTTTCGAACCTTCTGCTGCTGCTGCGGAAGACGGTCTGCAAACTCCTTCGATACCGGTTTTGCGCATGCGCATCGCGATGTATGCCCAAGCTCCCATATTTTCAGGCTCTTCTTGCGCCCAGATCAAGTTCTTCGCGTTGTATTTGGCGATGATGGCATCGATTTGATTTTGTGGGAACGGATACAATTGCTCCACGCGCACAAAGGCCATATTGTCTACACCCATTTCTGCGGCTTTTTCCTTCATTTCATAGTAGAACTTTCCGGAACACAACACCAAGGTATCCACGCTTGCTGCGTTTGCCGTAGGATCATCGATCACTTCCTGGAAACGACCGCTAGCTAATTCCTCCAAAGTAGAAACCGCTGCCGGGTAACGCAACAACATTTTAGGCGAGAATACTACCAATGGTTTGCGGAAAGGGCGCGATAACTGGCGCCGCAATAAGTGGAAGTGGTTCGCCGGAGTGGACGTGTTCACCACTTGCATGTTGTCGTCTGCACACGATTGCAAGAAACGCTCCATTCGTCCTGAGGAGTGCTCAGCACCTTGTCCTTCGTAACCGTGTGGCAGTAACATCGTCAAACCACTTTGCGTAGACCATTTGTCCTCACCGGCAGAAATGAACTGGTCGATCATGATCTGAGCCCCATTGAAGAAATCTCCAAACTGCGCTTCCCAGATCGTCAAACCGTTCGGTGTAGCCAAAGAATATCCGTACTCGAATCCAAGCACTCCGTATTCAGACAACAAGGAGTTGTATACCGAGAACGGCGCTTGTTTTTCCGATAACTGGTTCAAGGTGATCACTTCCTCTTCCGTATCTTCTGTTTTTACCACAGCGTGACGGTGAGAGAACGTTCCGCGTTCTACATCCTGACCGGAAATGCGCACCGGTTTTCCTTCTTCCAACAAGGTTGCGTAAGCCAACATTTCTGCGGTTCCCCAATCCAAGTTGTTGTTTTCAATTGCCGCTAAACGGTCGTCGAAGATCTTTTGGATCTTGCGGAAGTATTTTTTTCCTTCCGGAAGGGTAGCCAATTTGCGGCCCAATTCGATCAATTTCTCTTTGGCAATTCCTGTTTCAGGACTTTCCAAGAAATCGTTTGAAGTACTGTGGCGGAAGCCTTCCCACGTAGAGCTCAAGAAATCCCAAACCACCGCTTTTTCATTCTTGCGGGCAATTTCGAATTCGTTCTCCAGGTAGGCATTGTATTCGTCTTCCAATTGTTTCGCAGTGTCGTTTGTGATCGACCCTTCTGCCAACAATTGCTTCAAATAAATATCTTTTGGATTTGGATGCTTCTTGATGATGTTGTACAAGCCCGGTTGCGTGAACATTGGCTCATCTCCTTCGTTGTGTCCGAATTTGCGGTAGCACAACAGGTCGATGAACACATCGCGGTGGAACTTCTGGCGGTACTCCATAGCGATCTCGATCGTCTGGATCACTGCCTCTACATCGTCTCCATTCACGTGGAATACCGGAGTAAGCGTAGTTTTTGCAACGTCCGTACAGTATGTAGAAGAACGGGCATCCAAATAGTTGGTAGTAAATCCAACCTGGTTGTTCACCACAATGTGGATCGTTCCTCCTGCACGGTAACCATCCAGCAAAGCCATTTGGATTACTTCGTACACGATTCCTTGTCCCGCAACAGCCGCATCTCCGTGGATCATAACCGGACAAACCTTGTCTTCATCTTTGTAAACGTGATCCAGTTTGGCGCGTGCAATTCCTTGAACTACCGGATCTACTGCTTCCAAGTGCGATGGGTTCGGAGCTAGGGTCAACCCGATCTCCTTGCCATTCGAACATTTAACCGAGCTGGTGTATCCTTGGTGGTACTTCACGTCTCCATCGAATGAATCATCCGAGTCGAATTCTTTTCCTTCGAATTCTGAGAAGATGTCTTGCGGACGTTTTTGGAAGATATTCGTCAAGGTGTTCAAACGACCGCGGTGAGCCATACCCATCACGAAGTATTCAACACCCAAAGAAGAACCTTTGTCAACCAAGGCGTCCAAAGCCGGGATCAATGCTTCACCTCCTTCTACAGAGAATCGCTTTTGTCCGACGTATTTTTTCCCCAAGAAGGCTTCAAAATTGGTTGCTTGAACCAACTTTTTGAACACGTTCAATTTACGTGCGCCATCAAATTGTGGGCGATTTTTGATTTCGATCTTATCGCGGAACCATTCCAAACGTTCCGGTTCACGCATAAACATGTACTCGATACCGATCGATTGGCAGTAGGTTTCCTCTAAATGCGCAATGATCGTTTTGAGAGGCGCAGCGCCAATTCCGATCTGCTCACCCGCTTGGAAAACTGTTTCCAGATCCATAGGTTCCAAACCGAAATTTTCAATGGCCAAAGTCGGTTCATACTTTCTGCGCTCGCGAACAGGGTTGGTCTTCGTGAACAAATGTCCACGCGAACGGTATCCGTTGATCAGATTAAGAACTTTAAACTCTTTCTGGAAGTTTTCCGGAATCTCTCCTCCGTCTTCAAAATTGGTACGGGCAAAATCAAATCCTTCGAAGAATTTCTGCCAGCCAATATCCACACTCTGAGGATCTTTCGTGTAAGATTGGTACAAATGCTCTATGGCATTTACGTCTGCATTCCCGACGTAGCTCACTTTATCCATGTTATGTGCACTAAAATGGTGTGTAAAGTTAAATTAAAATAAAGAAAGAAACCCCGAAAAAAAGGATTAAAATTTGCAAAAACGACTTGTTGCATTTTTCCGACTTTCGGAATGGTTTTTTTGCGTGTGGTGCTTACCTGTTTGAGAATTGAAGTTTGTAGTAAACCTTGGTCATTTCACGAATGAAGATCGCTTCAGCCAGGGCATTTTCCGGGTCTTCACTTTCACGGATCTGGTTCGACCAATTTTCAGGGACGTCTACAATGTACAGCAACTGTTTTAATTGATAGGCAGAAAGTGATCCAAGTGTTCGAGCCAGCTCTGGAATCCAATCCATTGGCAAATCCCCGGCAAGCAACGGCATGGGACTTCCTATCAGCATCAGGTCCTTCTCGAGTTGGTTGTAAATAGCTCTCAACACCTCTTCTTTAGAAGATACTTCTAAGGTTTTGTTCCAAAGTGTAAGCGCTGAATCCATCATACTGCTTTTTTCAAAAGGGAAGTTACCAATAAAAATGAAAATCGTTGAAACTTAGCTCTAAATTTGCGACATGGAAAAAAAGTTGCCGAAAGTGATCATCTTCGATTTAGGAGGTGTGTTGTTGAACTTGGATTACACCTTAACTACGAAGGCTTTTATTTCGTTGGGGATGACCGATTTTGAAAATCGGTATTCGCAATTGCAGCAAACGGATCTCTTCGATCAGTTCGAGATCGGAAAGGTGTCACCGTTCCACTTCATCAATCGGTTGTTGGACCAATTACCTGCCGGTACTACTGCGAACCAAGTTGTGCATGCCTGGGATGCGATGATCCTGAATTTCCCTGTAGATCGTTTGGAATGGCTGCAACAATTGAAAAATGAGCACCGGATCTTTTTGTTGAGCAATACGAACGCTTTGCACATAGATGCCGTAAAACGCGCACTCAAAACCGCGGTCGGACACGATCGTTTAGAAGATTACTTCGAACAAGTGTTTCTGTCACACGAGATCGGTATGCGCAAACCTCACGTAGAAACTTTTGCCTGGGTCGCTGACCAAATTGGAGTAAAACCGGATGACTGCTTGTTCATCGACGACAGTCCGCAACACGTGGAAGGCGCCAAGCAAGCCGGATTACAGGCTGTGCATCTCAGCGGCGATCAGCGCATTGAAGTCCTTTTGCAGGATTGGATCTGAGGTGATTCAGGGACGTTCCTGACACAATTCTACCAACACCCCATTTGAAGATTTCGGATGTAAAAAGGCTACGAGTTTGTTGTCGGCACCAAGCTTCGGCACTTCGTTCAACAATTGGAAACCTTTTCCTGAAAGCTCCTGCATGGACGTTTGGATATCTGTTACATCAAACGCAATGTGGTGAATGCCTTCCCCTTTCTTTGCGATGAATTTGGCAATCGGGCTGTTCTCATTGGTTGCTTCTAACAATTCGATCTTCGATTCACCAACCTGAAAGAAAGCGGTCTTTACACCTTCGCTTTCTACGCTTTCTGTTTTATAACAAGGTGTTCCCAGTAAATCAGTATAAGTTGCGATTGCGGCTTCCAAATTAGTAACGGCAATGCCAATGTGTTCGATCTTGTTCATGGTGTAAAAATAAAAAACCCCGACTAAAAGCCGAGGTTCTTTGTTATAGTTTCTAACTGATTATCCTTTAAAGAACTTCTCAGTTTTGTTATCGAAGTTGATGTAGTAAGCTCCTTTCAACAAGTTACCGCATGGTACAGATGTTCCAACACCTTTCTTCACGATGTTTCCGTAAGCGTCGTAGATCTCGTACTTCGTTTCTGCAGGTTTGCCGTTAGAAGTAAAGTTGATCACGTCTTTCACTTTGACAGGACTTTTTTCTACTGCCGGCACGGTGGACATGAATTTCACTTCCTTCGAAGATCTTTTCGCACCACTGTGGTCGATCTGCACGACACGTACCGTATTCTCTCCGGAATGCGGTGGAACTTGGAATTCGTACGCGTTCGTACCAGGCGTTCCCTTTCCTTGAACTTCACCAACCTGAACCCATTTGTTCCAGCGGTACTGCTCAATGATATAAGGAAGCTTTCCTTGTTCGTTAGACGTTTTCCAGGTCAACATACCATTTGCCGCAACTTTGATCTCAACCGTATTGAAGGTAGAGCGAGGCAAAAGCACTTCCGGGTTCAAGATTTTTGGTTTACAGCCGTCGTTGTGTTCAATGACAATAAAAACCGGTTCGCCAATTTCAATATTGAATAAGGAGAAGTCGATCTCAAAAGCACTGGACGCACAACCACCTGGCATGACATCACCGTTCACAGTTACCTTCGTGGCACAAAAACCAAATCCATCACCATCCTCCGGGTTCTGAACATACAAGTTTTTTCCTTGGTAACTTCCTTCAATAGACAATGCTGCAAAGCTGGTAATGCTTAAGAACAGTGAAAAGAAGGTAAGTAAGAGTAAGTTTTTCTGTTTCATTATAATTAGTAGCTACACTAAAACATGCGCAAGTATAATAGCAATTTTCCACAAAAGCAACCTTTGTCGACGTATTTTTTTATTTCGTCGAAGCCGATTCATTTATCGTATCGTTGTCCGGAATGATCATTTGGCTAGTTCTAATGAGCAATTCAGCGCTGAAATACTAGGGTAAAGTAAGGTTTGTTGAGTCTGTGGTTGTTTGTAGATAATTTTTTTTTAGTATTCTTGTTCTCGCATTGAACCCACTGATTCTATGAAACTTTCGATTTTTACTATACTACTTACACTCATTTTAGTGGCGTGCGGTGACGGTTCCGACAAGAAACAATTCGAGTTTGCCGGAGGATCGTTGACGCTTACCATTGACAATGAGCCGAGTACACACGTGGCTTGTGAGGTAACGGATGTATACTCGTACGCTGTCTTGAGTCAAGTAGTGGAAGGCTTGGTATCGTTCAACCCGGAAGATCTGCAGGTTCAACCGCAATTGGCTGAAAAATGGTCGATCTCTCCAGACGGTACGCGCTTTACCTTTACTTTGAGAAACGATGTGCTGTTTCATGAGCATCCCGCATTTACTTCGGAAGAGGAGCGCAAGTTGACGGCAGAAGATGTAAAGTTTTCGATTGAAAAAGCCTGTTCGCCAACGAAAAAGGGAGAACCTTCCTCAGCTTACCTGGGTTTGTTCGCCGATCAATTAAAAGGTGCTAAAGAATTTTTTGAAAAGAAAGCAACTTCGATCAGTGGCATTGTGGTAAAAGAAAATACGGTGGAGCTGACCTTGCTTTCTCCGGATCCAACGTATATCAATAAACTGGCCCAAACGAACGCAGCAATTGTTTCGAAAAAGATCGTTGAGGCGGATAAAGAAGCGGATTTGGTGGGAACAGGTCCGTTCAAATACAGCGCGTTTGTGCAAGGCGAACCAGATAAGATCGTTTTAACAAAGAATGATGCGTACTATTTGACCGATGCGAAAGGAAATGCTTTGCCATACCTAGATTCGGTGGTGTTCGTGGTGGAATCCAGAAAATTGGAACAATTGGAAATGTTCGAGCGCGGCGAAACGCAAGTGATCAATACACTGCCCACTTCGCGCATTGCTGAAATGTTAGAAGGGCGCATCAAAGATTTCAACTCCGAACCGCCAAAAATGGTCTTGTACAACAACCCTTTGTTGATCACCAATTATTACTTCTTTAATATGACAGACCCGCGTTTTCAAGATGTACGTGTGCGTCAGGCATTTAATTACGCGATCAATCGGGATCAGTTGACTAGCGAAGTGTTGCGCGGACAGTTCTACGAAAACGGAATTTATGGAGTGGTACCACCGATCGGTTCCGCATTCCGCGGTTACGATTTCAAAGGAGTAAAGGAAGTTTCCTACGATTACAATCCGGATTTGGCCAAGAAATTACTTGCCGATGCCGGTTATCCGGGCGGAAAAGGATTTGGAAGTGTGAGCTTACGCGTGAACATCGGTGATATCCATTCGGCGGTAGCGGAGGAGATCAGTTCGCAGATCGCACAAACTTTAGGGATCAATGTGAATATCGATGGATCTTCGTTCGAATTGAAAGATGCGGACGCAGATTTTGCCAAAGGCGATATGTTCCGTACAGCTTGGGTGGCGGATTATTCCAGTCCGGAGACTTTCTTGACGAATTTCTATGGTCGTTTGGTGCCAAAAACCAAAGAGGAAGCTTCCCAGATCAACCAATCGCGCTACGTGAATGCACAGTTCGATAAGTTATTGGAGCAAGCGCGCGCAGCCAAGTCTCAGAAAGAACGTTTCCGCTTGTTCAGTGAGGCCGAGAAAGAATTGATGAAGAATCCACCGTTGATGGTGCTGTGGTACAACAACGATTTCCAATTGAGCTATTCGCGTGTTCGCAATTTGAAGAACAATCCGATGAACTTATTGGATCTCAAACAAGTATATTTAAAAGAGTGGACGAAAGAAGAGTATCTGAAATCGATTCAATAGTGTACGGAAAACTGCAACAGCTTTAAGAGAATTACGGAAAATCGGGACATCGAAAGGTGATCCCGATTCTACTTTTACAAAAAAATACTTATGAAAATAGCTCTATTTTTCACCATGTTCACGTGTCTTTTTGGACTTGCCTTTCAAGTTGCTGCTCAAGGTCCTACCCAACGTGTGCGCGGTAAGATCGTGGAACGAGAAACGGAATCTGAGATCATCGGAGCAACGGTGCGCATTCTTTTCGAAGATTCCTCGAAATTAGCCGTTGTAACCAACGAAGAAGGGATCTACGAATTCGAAAAGGTTCCGGTAGGGAAACACCAGTTGATTGCTACGTTTGTAGGTTTTGAACCGGTGGTGACCACGATCACTGTGAACTCCGGTCGCGAATTGGTGATGGACCTGAAAATGACCGAGCTGCTCAACGAAGTGGAAGAAGTCGTGATCCTTGGCCAAAAACAAGGTGAAGTGAAGAATGAAATGGCAACGGTTTCCGCACAGCAGTTCTCGGTAGAAGAAACGGAACGCTACGCCGGTTCACGTGGAGATCCCGCGCGAATGGCCAGCAATTTTGCCGGCGTGCAAGGAGCCGATGATTCCCGAAATGATATCATCATTCGCGGAAACTCGCCACTGGGAATCGTGTACAAAGTGGAAGGAATCGATATTCCAAATCCGTCGCACTTCGCCATTTCGGGAAGTACAGGCGGACCGGTATCGATCATCAACAACAAGGCTTTGAGCAACTCGGATTTCTTCATGTCGGCTTTTCCGGCAGAATATGGCAACTCTACTTCCGGTATTTTTGATCTAAAATTGCGAAACGGGAATAATCGTCAGCATGAGTTCACTGGACAATTCGGTTTTTTAGGGACAGAAGTATTGGCTGAAGGACCGATGGGTAAGAACGGTCGGGCATCTTACTTGGTGATGGGTCGTTATTCCACGTTGAGCTTGTTCCAAACGTTTGGGATCAAGATTGGCACGGATGCAGTTCCGGTATACGGCGATGGGGC
This sequence comes from uncultured Fluviicola sp., assembly GCA_964427665.1. GTDB lineage: Bacteria > Bacteroidota > Bacteroidia > Flavobacteriales_D > Crocinitomicaceae > Fluviicola. The sequence continues at coordinate 9,118 of CAYRVL010000080.1, forward strand.
GTTCAAATTCAATTTCCCGATGAAAAAAGGCGGACAGTTGTCTGTTTGGGGAATGGGTGGGGCCAGCGAGATCGCTATCAAGATCTCCGATCAAAAAACGTTGACAGAAGAGTTGTACGGTGAGGGCGACCGCGACCAATATTTCGGAACATCGATGTATGTGGGAGGTGTGACCTACAAGAAAACGCTTTCTGAGAAAACGTTCTTTACGGCCAGTGTGTCAGGTGCGATGGACGAGCAGCATACCCAACACGATTTTCTGTATCGTTCCTTGGATACCACCACGACGAATGGCGTACAAACCGTGAACGTTCGCGTGGATTCCATGTACACCTTACTGCAATACCAATTCAAGACCACACGCGCTTCGAGTTATTTGGCTTTCAATCACAAGTTCAACAAACGCCATGTCATGAAGGTGGGTCTGAATGCAGATTACTTGTACTTCAATATGCAGGACAGCGTGCGACCAACGTATAGCGGGCCGTGGAATCTGCGCTGGGACTATCAGGGAGGTTCAGCTTTGATCCAACCATTCATTTCCTGGAAATACCGCGTATCGGATAAGATGGATATCACTGCAGGAATTCACGCGCAGTATTTTTCGATGAGCAATTCCATCAGTCCTTTCGAGCCGCGTTTGGGCTGGAAATACCAGATCAATCCAAAATCAAAGGTGTTTGCCGGAGCCGGATTGCATTCCCAAACTCAACCATACTATATCTACTCGTACCATTTGACGGATGCGAACGGACAACGCGTGTACCACAACAAGAACATGGATTTCTCGAAATCAGTTCACACGGCTTTGGGCTATGAGCGCGCCTTCAATAAAGGATTCGTGTTGCGTACAGAAGTCTATTTCCAACATTTGTATCAAGTACCGGTGACAGTTGATCCAAGTTCATTCTCGGTGATTAACATGGGTAGTGGTTTTGCGCGCTTTTTCCCGGATAGTTTACAAAATACAGGAACAGGAACGAATTATGGTATCGAGTTGACCGTACAGAAATACTTCGATAAGAGCTTCTATATCTTATTCACGACCTCGGTGTATGACAGTAAATACACCGGAAGCGATGGCATTGAGCGCAACACCTCATACAATGGTTTGTACACCTCGAATTTGTTGTTCGGAAAAGAATTCAAGATCAATGCGAAACACATGATCGGTATCGGAGGAAAAGTGACCGTTGCCGGGGGCAAGCGTTATGGATACGTCGACTTGGCGAAAACGCAAGCGGCAAACGAATTGATCTTCTCGGATTCTTTGTTCAACGAGCGTCAGTTCCGCGACTATTTCCGTGCCGATGTGAAGATCAACTGGCGCATGAACGCCGAGAAGGTAACGCACGAGATCGGTTTGGACTTGGTAAACGTGTTGAACACGAAGAATTTGTTGACCTTGGCTTATGCTCCGAACCTGGCGAATCCGTCGGCTGAACCGATCGCTGAGAAAACGCAATTGGGCTTCTTGCCGATTTTCTACTACCGTATTGAGTTTAAGATAGGGAAGAAGGAGAATTGAAAAT
>CAYRVL010000081.1:0-10610 GCA_964427665.1 uncultured Fluviicola sp.
TACGTTTACAAGTTCGCTGTTTCAATTAAATTCAATCGCGGATTTGCCATTACCTTTAACCCATAACACTTTAAGAAGGCATTATGCACGCGCATCAAAAAGACTGGAATCAGATAAAAACCAATGATAGCTGGGCGATCTTTAAGATCATGTCCGAATTTGTTGAAGGATACGAACGCATGGCGCGCATCGGTCCGTGTATCTCTATATTCGGATCAGCCCGCACGAAAGACGAGAATATTTATTACCAATTGGCAGTAGAGATTGGTCAAAAATTAGCAGAAGCCGGTTATGGTGTGATCACAGGTGGCGGTCCGGGCATCATGGAAGCCGGAAATAAAGGTGCATATCAAGCCGGCGGAAGAAGTGTCGGTTTGAACATCGACTTGCCATTCGAGCAATTCCACAACAAATACATCGATCGCGACCACAACTTGAACTTCGATTACTTCTTTGTACGCAAGGTGGTTTTCGTCAAGTATTCACAAGGTTTCGTGGTAATGCCCGGTGGGTTTGGTACCATGGACGAATTGTTTGAGGCCATCACGCTTATTCAAACCAAGAAGATCACGAAACGTCCGGTTGTTTTGATCGGTCACGATTACTGGGATGGACTGGTTGATTGGGTACGAAAGATCATGTTGGAAAAAGAACACAACATCTCACCGGAGGATATGAAGTATTTGACGGTTGTTGATACGGCAGATGAGGCGGTGAAGTTTATTGAAGACTTCTACAAAACACACGACCTCAGTCCGAACTTCTAAAAGCGAAAAAAGGCTACCTCTTTCGGGTAGCTTTTTTTTATGCGTTATTGTTATTGAAGCGCTGCAAGTACTTTATCTGCTGCACCTACATTTGCTGCGAAGACACGCTGCACATTTTCGGAACGCTCGGCATGCTCTTGCAATAAGGTTTCAATTGCTTTCAGAAAACTTTCATCCGAGTCAATAGACAAAGCGGCGCCTGCATCGAGGAACATACTTGCTTCCGGAAAGCGATCGTATTTTGGTCCGAAAAGCACCGGTACACCAAAAGCTCCCGGCTCTAAAATATTGTGTAATTTACCCGTAAATCCGCCGCCTACGTAGGCAATGGTCGCATAGCTGTAAGCGGCACTCAATTGTCCGATCGTATCTAAGATCAAAACTTTTGCTGCTTTCTGAGGATCGTACTTCGAATAGCGTTGAAAAGGAAGGTTTAATGCTTGAGCGATTTGTTGCACGTGATTTTCAGAAATATCGTGTGGCGCGATCAAAATTTGAAAACTATTTTGCAATATGGCAAAATTGGTAAGAAGTAGCGCTTCGTCCACCGGCCAACTACTTCCCAGGATCAACAATGGTCTATCCCCTTTGAATTGCGCGATGATCTCATTTTCTGGTTTTTTACTAGCCAAAGCCGCCATGCGGTCGTACCGGGTATCTCCGCTTACCGAGGCTTGGTCAATACCAATCGACGCCAAAAGTTGTTTCGAGCGTTCGTCCTGTGTAAAGAAATGATCAAACAATCGAAGCGCTTTGCGAAAAAAGCCACCGTACCATTTAAAAAAGCGGTGTTCCGGACGAAAAAGGCTGCTCACTCCATAGATCTTTGCTCCTTCTCTTCTAGCTGCTTTCAAGTGATTGTACCAGAACTCGTACTTTACGAAGAACACATTAGACGGCTTGACGATACGTGCAAATTTGTTCGCGTTGACTTTTGTGTCCAAGGGCAAGTAAACGGCCAGATCAACGTGGTGTTCACGCTTTTGATAATGCTGCATGCCACTTGGCGAAAAGAAAGTAACCAATAAGAATACTTGCGGATCGCGCTGTTTCAAGGCATTCATAATGGGTAAACCCTGATCAAATTCGCCCAAGGAAGCACAATGGAACCATACCACTTTTCGATTGCTTGGAATTTGAAGCTGTGACTGCCAGTTCTTGCGTCCTTGAACCCAACGCTTGGCTTTTTCATTGAACAAGGCTGCCAGGTGCATGGCTACACCCAACAAACGAATCCCGAAACCGTAGAGCAATCGCATTACTCGAAATAATATTCTTTTGGTTTTCGTTGGTAGATCGGAATGAACCACCCCACTTTAAATCCATACTGCAAATCGAGCATCATTTCCTTCGACACCGGAACATCAGGTTGATCAAAGAACACATCGCGTCGGTTGAACGTGAAGCCTTCCTGGATATAAAAACCACCATAGAAATTCACCAATCCCTGATTCGCCATGAATGCATAACCGATGAACTGGTGCGCATTCAACCCGGTGGTATAGCGGTCGTAACCTTTGCGGTAATCCAATTCGATCAGCGGAACAACCTGTTCTTGCGTTTCCACGCGGGCCTTGTATTGCACATATCCCAATCCTCCATGCACAAACAAGCCGGAGTTTTCATTCGGCGACCAGATCGGGAATACTTTCCCAACCATTAAATTGGCGTTGAAACCACGCGCATTCACCACCACCAAGGCGATGTCCCCATTCACATCGGTGATGTTACCAAACTCATCCACTAAATGATCAAACATTCCAGGAATTCGGATCTGACTGCCAAAAATGAAATTACCTTCTACGCCGAAAACCCAGTTTTTGGTGGTTTTGTAACTCGCCATTGATCCGATGTGGTTCAATAATCCGTAGCGTTTTGCCAGATCTCCACCCGTACCATTCAATCCATAGTGAACAGAAATCCAAGGCGTAGCGATCGCACTATCGCGGACATTCCGTTGTCCCCAGCCTACAAAAGCGGGACTGATCAAAGCGAAAAACAAACCAACGCGTAGCAATGAAATCATGGGCTAAAAGTAAAAATTTATGTCCAAACCAGCGCCTACCTTACAGTAAGTCATGCGCACCATTCAAACGAAATCAGCGGAAACGAATCGATTTTGACGGCGATATCCTGCTGATCAACATACTCGGAATGAACAACGCCAAAAGGCAGACAATTATTGTCGCAGCATTCAAAACTAGCACCATCCACCAGCTGAGTGAGATCGGAACGCTATTTAGGTAATACACTTTCGGATCCAAGGGAATAATGTGGAAGAGATCCTGAGCTAAGCACAAACCAAAACCGATTACATTTCCCCAGATCATACCCCGGATGATCATGCTCCCGACGTGTGCTAAAAAGATCTTGCGCAATTGACCGTTGTTGGCTCCCATGGCCTTCATGATCCCAATAAAATTGGTTCGAACCAAGATGATCACCAACAAAGCAGAGCCCATGTTTACGATCCCGATGATCAGCATCAACACGATAATGATCAGCATGTTCAAGTCTAAAAATCCAAGCCACACGAAAAGATCTTCATGCAGGTCTTTGATACTTTTCACCTGTACTTGCTCCTGAAAATCGGGATTGAGCATGACGGCTTTCATCAGGCGTTTTTTTACATCGTCCAGGTGATCAATATCCGAAATGCTGATCTCATACGCCCCGATGTATTTATCGAAGGATCCTTTCCCGGGAATTGAGTGGAATTCCAATTGCTTTCCGCCTGCATCGATCGCATAGCGATATCCTTCATCGTCCAAAAACTCGCGCAACACAGTGCCCTCGCTATCGCAGCGGATGTTACAGGCGCTTTGCTCATTCCCGCGGATCTTGATCTCGAGGTATGCTGTATCCGGAAGTGCTGTTTCACCGGTCATCAGATCCGGACGCCCACTCGGTTCGCTCATGCTCATCCAGTAATCAGCAGCAATCAAGCGAATTGTGGTATCCTTGGTGGGACAAAACGTAAATCCGCCATAGGATTCATACCCTTTTCCCCAATCGTAGCGGAAATTTCCGTTTCCACCATTCACCACAGCCCGAAAGATCAGTTGTCCATTGGCCAGCGTATCATCCACAGTGATCTCAGCCTGGATTCCCCAATCGTTTAATTGCTGCACTTGAGTCAAGGAACAAAACGCTAATTCTTTGTCGAAATCTTCCAACCCGGTTTCGTAGATTCCCACCACGCGGAATTGACGCTGGATCGGTCGTTGTTTGACAAAATAAGCGTTTACCGTATCCCCTACAGAGAAGTGCAGATCATTTGCAACGCGCTGAGAGATCAGGATCTCGTTGGATTCATCTGTGCGAAAAGCTGGCAATTTTCCCGTTTTGATATAAGGAGCGAAAAACGACCAATCGTAATTTTTTGGAACACCTTTTAAAATAATTCCTAAAATTTCGCGCTGTTCCACTTTGGACGAAGATTGCAATAAAGCCGGCTTGTAAGCCACTGACTGTACGGAGCTAACGCCTTGAATGCCACGCAAGATATCCGGAAAATCTGCGTTCATTTGGATCGGTGCACTTTCCCTTAAAGTACCTTCACCGTGCTTTTGAATAGAAATATGTGAACCAAAACCTATAACTTTACGGCTCACTTCTTGCTGGAAACCGTTCACAACGGCAATCGTGACGATATTCACGATCATGGCCAGAGCGATACTCACAGTAGCGATCTTGCGAATAGGCTTGGCCTCTCGCTTTTCTCCCGCTACCGCGTGTACATCTCTCGTCGATGAACGCCGCTGTAACTTTTGAGCAATAAAATAGGTGAAATTCCAGGAACTCCTCATGCGAATGCGAAGGTACATAAAGCTTTTGGCCATACAAAGTATTTGTTTGGTTTTCCTCACAGCCTGTGGATGGAACAAAAACCGTCATGCCCAGGTTGTCTCACAGGAAGAAGAAGATTTCGTGGCTGAACAAGTGATTCAAAGCGAGGAAGATGAGATCTACATCGGGGAAAGTAATCCGACAGCGGTACCGCAATTGATCATAGGCAATCAACGGATGAATTTGTATTTGGATTCCTTGCGTGGAAAACGCGTTGCGATCGTGGCCAATCAAAGTTCGGTGATCCAGCGCACACACTTGGTGGATTCCCTGCTGGCACTCGGCATTACGATCCAAAAAGTCTTCGCGCCGGAACATGGTTTTCGCGGTACAGCCGATGCAGGGGAAAAGATCTGGAGTCACAAGGATCCCGTAACCGGTCTACCGATCGTGTCGCTCTACGGCAACAACAAAAAACCCCGCGCCGATCAGTTGTGGGATGTTGACATCGTACTTTTTGACATTCAGGATGTTGGCGTTCGATTTTACACCTACATTTCTACCTTGCATTATGTCATGGAAGCCTGTGCGGAAAACAAGAAACCGCTCATCGTTCTGGATCGTCCTAATCCAAATGCGCATTACATCGATGGACCGGTTCGCGAACCAGAACACACGTCGTTCATCGGTATGCATCCGGTGCCGATCGTTTACGGAATGACCATTGGTGAATACGCGTTGATGATCAATGGCGAATTTTGGCTGAAAAATAATGTCATTTGCCAATTGTACGTTGTACCCTGCAAGAACTACAACCACAAAATGAAGTTCGAGATCCCGATCGCTCCAAGTCCAAACCTGCGCACAGATCTGTCAATTACTCTTTATCCAAGTCTCTGCTTTTTTGAAGCAACCACAGTAAGTGTTGGTCGTGGAACCGAACGTCCGTTCGAGATGTACGGACACCCAAAATTCCGACCGTCAAATTACGCCTTCATTCCGATGCCAACAACCGGAGCAAAAGAACCTTTGTGGCAAAACAAGATCTGCTACGGATACGATCTAAGATCGGTGCAACGCAAACGCGCTTACGAGATCAATTTAAATTGGTTGATCAACGCACGCGATCAGTTAGGCGATAGCATTCCATTCATCGACCAGCGTAATTTCTTTGATCGTTTAGCAGGGACCAGTGAACTGCGCAAGCAATTAAGCGCCGGAATGAGCGCAAAGGAAATCAAGGCAACTTGGAAACCGGGAATCGAGCAATTCGCTAAAACCAGACAGAAGTATTTGATCTATAATTGATCTTGCTCCACTTTTTTAGCTCCCTCAAGCACCGTATTTTTCATAGATTCCATGTAGTCGGCTAGTCTGCCGCGCAAGGCATCGTCACCTGTGGAAAGGATCTTCGCAGCTAATATTCCCGCGTTTTTTGCAGCATTGATCGCCACGGTAGCCACCGGAATTCCATTCGGCATTTGCACAATGGAAAGCAAACTATCCCAGCCGTCGATGGAATTAGAACTTTTGATTGGAACACCTACAACAGGAAGTGGTGTCAAGGAAGCCGTCATTCCCGGTAAATGAGCAGCACCACCAGCTCCGGCAATGATCACGCGAATTCCACGATCTGCGGCGGTTTTTGCATACTCGAACATACGTTCCGGCGTGCGGTGGGCAGAAACAATGGTCATCTCATAAGGCACACCAAATTCCTTCAATATTGCGGCAGCATCCTGCATAATTGGCAGATCGGATGTGCTGCCCATGATAATTCCAACCATCTGTGATAATTTTCGACAAAGTTAGCACTTATCGCAGCAGAAATGGCGCTTGGAAACGAGAAAATTGAAAGGGCTCCCCAGATCGCTCGCGATATGCGAAGAGGTTTGTTCATAACTGCGCGGAACGGAGCTTCCTATCCGCAGTGAATTTTGATAATTTTACCCCACAACTTTCGTGGAATGAAATATTTACTCACATTACTACTTCTTGCTAATCTCTTCGGAATCGGCCAGCAAGCGTCCGCACAAACGACACTTTTTGCGGATGGTTTTGAAACGACCACCGGTTGGCAACAATTCGGATCGAACACACCAAATAACTGGATAATTTCCAACTGCATAGCTGCGACAGGCGTTCAGTCGGCTTACATCAGCTCCGGTGGTACGACCAACGATTGCAGTCCAACAGGAATCGCCCATTACGGATATGTGAATAGTAATTCTGGTGTTTTAGAAACCATACTCGCACGCCCTGTCAACGCCAACTGTTTTACTGCGATGCAACTGAGTTTTGATGCGCGTATCGATGGCAACACGGCAGATTTTCTGGAAGTGGTTTACAGTACTGATAACGGTGCAAATTGGTTCGCCATTGGTTCGGCGATCAGTGGTTTGAATAGCTTCACGCCGCAAGTAGCAACAATTCCTGCAACTTTGAATGGCGGGAATTTTTTGATCGGTTTCCGATTTAGCTATGACGACAACGTGGTAAACGGAAATCCGGCGGCAGTAGACAACGTGTTACTCCAAGGTATCATCAACGACACACAGGCTCCAAGCATCACCTGTCCCGCTTCCATTCCGGTTTACACTTCTTCCGCATGCAACGTTACTGTTGGAAATCTGAGCACCCTGGTTACTGTTTCTGACAATTGTACAAGCGCAGGAAGTTTCACTTTCGGACAAACACCGGCAATTGGGACAATCATTTCTGTAAACACGGCTGCGACGATTACCGTGACTGATCTGGCGGGCTTGAGCAATTCCTGCAACACGACGCTCACCGTTATCGATACAGTAGCTCCGGCTGTTACCTGTCCGCCTGCGCAAACCCTTTACGTAACATCCAGTTGCAACGTACCACTCCCTGATTACACAGGACTTGCCTCAGCATCAGACAATTGCTCCACGACATTTACTTACAACCAATTTCCAGCTCCGGGCACTACCTATCCGAATGGAAATTTTACCTTGATCATTGCTGCACAGGATGGATCCGGAAACCAGGGAACGTGTAACTTCCAGTTGGTGGTGCAAGATACGATCGATCCGGGAGTAAGCTGTCCGGCAGGCATTGTCAATCAACCGGTAAACGGCGGCTGTGTAGCAATCGCTGGTGATTACCGCAATTTGGTTGGTTTTACCGACAATTGTTCACCGACGATCCAGATGGTTGTACAGCAATCACCGGCGATCGGCACGCCGTTTACGACGTCGCAAGTTTTTACCATGACCGTTCAGGATCTTTCCGGAAACGCGAGTAGCTGCACATTTACCGTGACGGCAATCGATACCCTGAGTCCAATCGTAAACTGCGTCAGCGATACCAATCTGACGATCAGTAATCCGTGTAACTACACGATCCCAAACTTTGCCGGGACGCATTTCGCCAACGACAATTGTACGCCGGTTAGCTCGTTGACCTTTACCCAAAATCCACCCCCGGGAACTCCGGTAAATGGACCATCGACCGTCGTGATCACGTATCAAGACCAAGCCGGGAATAATGGAACTTGCGTAACTACGATTCATCCGATCGACTTGGTCGCGCCGACAGTAACCTGTCCGGGGAACCAACAAGTGAATAACGTTTCGCAGTGTACCTCGACCTTACCGAATTTGACCAATCTGGTTGTAGTGAACGACAATTGTCCGGGATGGAGCATCGTGCAAACACCACCTGCCGGAACCATTCTTTCATCAGGAAGCAATACCATTCAATTCCTGATCACCGACGCAGGCGGGAATCAAGTTGGTTGCAGCACTCAATTCATCATCACCGAAACCATTCCGCCGACGATCACTTGTCCGGGAAATATCAACACCTGTAATCCGGAAGTTACGTATTCCGCTCCCGCTGCTTCCGATAATTGCGTGACATTTGTTACCCAAACGGACAATTCAGGCTTCACCTCGGGAGATATCTTCCCGGTTGGAATCACTACTCAAACCTACACAGTAGTCGATTCTTCCGGAAACAGTGATGTATGCTCGTTTACAGTTCAAGTATTGGTCTATCCGGACACAGCGCGCGTATTGAACGATACGATCTTGTTGTGCAACCAATTTGACACGATCGTAGAAGCCGAACCAATCGTGAGTGGAACAGGATCATGGATCGTGGCTCAAGGAAACGGCGTGATCGCAAATCCAACATCGGTACAAACAAGCGTGAGTGGATTAAGCAATGGTACAAACCTCATCGTTTGGGTAGTCAGTTCTCCAAGCTGCGGAACCTTGCGCGACACCGTTGTGATCCAAGTGGGTTCTCCCAACACACAAGCGGCGTTATTCGATTCCTTGTTCGTTTGTGCGGAAAACGGCAGTATCATTCAGGGCAATATGCCTAGTTCCGGTACAGGAACCTGGTCTACGAGCAGTCCGATCATCTTTGACGACGTGAACGCACCGATAACCACTTTGAGTAACGTGCCTCCAGGCTTTCACGAAGTTTTCTGGACGATTTCCAACGCAGCGTGTCCATCGACCGTAGATTCAGCGATCGTTGTTCGACCGGATGTTGCGCAGATCCAGCAGGCGGATACCAATTGGTGTCGGGAGGATTTGCCGCTTTACCTTTTGGGAAATACACCCAACGATGGACAGTCGATCTCGTGGTCGGTGGTCAACGGAACGGCTAGCTTGAGTAATCAATTCAATACCTTTACGAACATTACGAACGGGCAATCGGGGAACGTGGAGATCGTTTACCGATTCGACCATCCGATTTGTGGTGTTTCAACAGATACCTTCCGTTTACAACTCAATCTGTGCAGCGATGTGCTGGGAGAGATCCCTACCTTATTCACGCCGAACGACGACGGGACGAACGATGTCTTTGAGATCGAGAATTTACATGCCCTGTATCCGGATGCCGAAGTGGTGATCGTGAACCGCTGGGGAGCGATCGTATTCGAGAGCATTGGCTACGAGACGCCGTGGGACGGAACCGTGAAAGGCGATTCCGCTCCGGCAGGAACCTACTTCTATTCGATCACATCGCCGAGTGGAGCTTTTGAAAAGGTCACCGGTTCAATCAGCATCATTCGTTAATTAAAATCCTGATAAACATGAAACAGTTACTTACAATTTCCCTGGTTTGTTTGTCTGCAATCGGATTCGGACAGCAGGATTTTCAATTTTCGCAAGCCCTTAGCAATCCCTATTTATTCAACCCTGCTGCATCCGGTATGCAAAATCTTGGTGAGATCCAAATTGGAAACCGCATGCAATTCATGCAAGTGGAGGGTAAACCAATAACGAGTTACCTGACATTTTCGACGGCATTCAAACCCGGAAAAGGAAAGCACGCGTTGAACGAACTTCAAACCGGAAGCAAAACGATTTACAACACTCCAGATCGTGTGCTGGGAGCCAAACATGTGGCCGGCTTACGTGTTTTCAACGATCAAATTGGTCCCTTTACACGAAATGCGGTTATGGCCAGCTATGCTTATCATTTGCCTCTGACCAAAACCTTGAATATGGGTGTAGGATTAGGAATTGGATGGAATAATTTCGGGATCGATCAATCCAAGTTGATACTCGGAACCAGTGGCGACAATACGTTTCAGACCTATTTTGCCAACACGAGTGTTCAAAACAGAATAGATGCCAATGCTGGACTAACGATCTATAACGAGAAGTTGTTCTTTGGACTTTCGAGTACGCAGTTATTTGGCACCGACATTCGATTTCAGGACGTGAATACAGCGAGTGCGCATTTGCGTCATTTGTATCTATTGGCATCCTATCGCTTGGAAATGAACAATGAGATCGGATTGGAACCACTGGTGCAATTGAAACAAGTGAAAGGATCTTCATTGAGTTATGATATCGGAGCACGCGTGCACTACAACCGCATGGCATGGTTGGCTTTAGCTTATCGCAACACGGGTAATTTGTCCATTGGCGCCGGAGTGAATGTGTACAAACATTTTCGCATTGCGTATAATTTCGATGCCGGATTAGGAGCAACCCGTCATTTTGGAGCGGGAGCACATGAGATCCAGATCGGATACATTTTCGGATACCGCCGCAACATGGA
>CAYRVL010000082.1:0-6536 GCA_964427665.1 uncultured Fluviicola sp.
CCACCGCCTCCTCCGGAGAATCCACCACCACCGGAACCGGATGATTTGCCCGGAGGCGTAGCTGCCGAAGAAATGGTTGTGCTGATCTCGTTGAAATTCATGGTGTGAATACCGTGTGCCATCATGCCACCATACCAAAGATGACCGTTTCTGAAACCGCGATCCAATTCTTGTGGATCGAATTGCGCTGTCCATTTATCGGCTACTCCCAAAGCAATGGCATACGGTAAATTGGCTTCGTAATGTTCGAAATTCATGGACGGTGGATTGTTCAAACGAATACGTTCTTTATCAGCGTATTCCATGTATAATTTAAAGCCGGTCAAGTGATCCATGATCTGTCTACCCAATGCAGTGGGTTGATTGATCAAATAAGCAAAGAGCAAATTTCCCACAAGACCTAAAATAAAGACCATGATCAACGGCCAGCCGGGTCCGCCAAGCCACCATTTCAAAAGTCCCATGGCAATCAGCAACAAAAGTAGATAGGCGAAAACAGCCCCCTTTTTGGTCATGTTCTTCAAAATGTAGCGATCACCGGTTTGATCGGCCAAACGAGAAGAAAATTGATCCATCACTTGCTTTAAGTGGGGATTGTAGGTACGCTCCACAAAATGAACGATGTCGTTTTTCGCAAACAATTCATTCAGTAACTCTTGCTCCAATTCCAATAATGGTCGGTGCTTGACATCCAGTTTCTTCGTAAACGTGAAGCTGGTTTTCTTGAAAAGTTTGCCTTCCTCTGTTTTTTCGATCTCCATGTGACCTTTTGTGGCAATTCCAACGAGTTCAGCGGTAAAGGCGACATTGTTTTTCCCGTATTGATTGTGTACGTAACAAGAAAGTCCGGGACTGAAATTAGCGGGTGGTCCGTATTGCGGCATGATGGTTCCGGGTTTTGGATCTTTTCCATAGCGCACCCATTGCACAAAGTTGTGCCAAAACAAGGCAATCAAACCGAGTAATCCTACTAGTAGTACGATATGTGTACGGATCCAGTACCAAATCTGTTCGCTGGCAGTTGGGTAATCAATGGCACCTTTTTTCCAGCCAAGCGCGATAGACAAGTTTTCAGCCGGACCAAAAGCACGTGTTGTCTGAAAATAATACCCGAGTTCTAAGGTGTCCATTGTAAAATCCTTTCCTGATTCGCCAAATTTTCCGGTGTAGGCCGACCACTGTTTCAGCACGGCGTTTTCTGGTAGTCGAATCATTGTAGAAACCGTGTCGATCGGAAAGTCCCAACCATTTCCATTTATATTCCAATAGAATTCATCCTTATCATCAAACATTCCCAGAACGTGATTTACTTCGTAATCAATTACGAACAAGTGATAACCAAATTCTAATTTGCGTTCTTTACTACCAATATAAATGCGAACGCCGTTATCTAATTGCTCTGTAAAATGAGCCTCTAGTTTTCCGTCGCGTTTTATGGATAATAGTTTAAAATCAACGGTTGCCAAACCACCTTGATATTCATATTCCAAGGGCAGATCACGGTAGATCCCATGTATCATTTTGATTCCCTTGCTATGCACGCGGATATATTCGGTGATATGGACTTTCCTGTTTTTAAGAATTTGAATATCTGCATGAAACCGATAAATGTGTTCGCTTATGTTCTCTTTTGCAGGATCTCTAACGGTGTCTTGTGCCATCACGAGTTGCGTAAACACCAAACAAGAGATAAATAGCCCAATGATTTTTTTCATCGTTCAAAAGTTTTGTGTGGGTACCAAGCGTTGACCGTCTTCTGAAACAGCATAGAACACCGCTTTTTTAAAGTTGAACCATCTTGCAATCAGTGAGTGTGGAAACGATTCTATTCGCGTATTGTATGTGCGTACTGTTCCATTGTAAAAACGACGTGCAAAGACTAAATGATCTTCAATCTCCTTCAATTGTTCCATGAGTCGGAGGAAGGGACCATCTGCCTTCAGATCAGGATACGCTTCAATCGCCGCTTGAAATGCCTTTGACGCTTTCGTTGTCGAAACATCCTGTGTTTCACGGTCACTAGCAGATAAGCCGGATCTGATAGCTGCTACTTCTTGAAAAACGGTGGCTTCATGTGCAGCATATTGTTTAGCAATACTTACTAATGTTGGAATGAGCTGTTGTCGTTTCAGTAAATGCACATCGATGTCAGCAAACGCATTTTCAACCAAATTTTGGTCGCTTACGAGTTTATTTCTGAGTACAAGAATAAAGAAAATTAGCAGCAAAAATGAGCTACCTAAAACAACAGCTAGATTCATGTGAGCAAGTTAAACAAAAGAAATTGAATTATCTCACGGTTGGTTCGATCCGCTTAGGATTTCATTTACCACGCTTGTGTCTACTGGAACTGGTCAGTTGTTGTTCATCGATTGAATGAATGTTTCATCCAAAAACTCTACAGTTCCATTTTCTATGTGATAAACGGCTCCTACAATTTTAAGATCACCTTGTGCTACAGCTTTTGCTAGAACGGGTTCTAAACCACGTAATTGTTGTACTTGTAAAGCTACATTCACCTTTACCGCATTTTCGAGCAAGTCTCCTTTCATCGCACGTGCAATGGCAGCTGCGGGTTTGATGGCATTGATCAGGGTAACGATGTGACCCGGTACATCGGGAACTTTACAGGCTGCCGATACGGCTCCGCATTGCGAATGGCCCTGAACCACGATTAGTTTCGTCCCCAAAACCGCGTTCGCAAATTCGATGCTTCCCCAGGATGCGTAACTGGATACTTGTCCAGCTGTTCGGATTATGAACAGATCTCCCAGGCCCTGATCAAAAATGATCTCGTTCGGTACACGGGAATCGGAACACCCCACAATGATTGCAAATGGTTGCTGTTTCCCGGATGTTTCTAAAACCCGATTGATGTCTTGGTGCGGCTTGATGGTTGTGCCGGAAATAAATCGTTTGTTTCCGTCCACAAGTAGTTGCAATGCGCTGTCTGCTTCAATCTGTGAAATGGTGTTCGATGCAATTAGTAAAGTGGTGATAATTAAAGTCCAAAACTGTTTTTTCATCCGAGAAAATTTAAGATTCGCGACAAAACTACAAGGAACAACCCATTAATTAATATTTATAATATAAATCTAAAACATAAATAAAAGTAATATGATATTATCAGCGAAGGATCTTTTCTAATGATCTACCCTTTGCTAACTCATCCACCAATTTGTCTAGCCAACGAATCTGCTGCATGCGGGGGTCTACGATCTCTTCAATGCGATGACCACAGATCATGCCGGTAATTTTGTGTGCATTCGGATTGAGGGCTGGTGCCATTTCAAAAAAAGAGTCAATAGTGGTTTTGTTTTCAATGATTTGTTCCAGATCGGTTTCTGAATATCCTGTTAGCCAAAAAATCACGGCATGCAGTTCTGAAACAGAGCGTCCCTTCTTCTCCACTTTGTTCACGTAATGTGGATAAACACTTGCAAATGGCATGGAAAAAATGCGGTGTGACATGGAAAAAACGTGTTTTGATTTTTACCGAGAAGTGATCTTTCCACACTTCTCACATCCCGCTTGTTTCTTGCGTTTTGCAGTTGCCCAAAATCGCCAAGCGAGGTAGATAGCTGCAGCGGCAATGGTTGCTATGGTAAGAATGGTTTGCATTAGGAGAAGATGTTAAATACAATGAACGCTCCCAAATATGCCATCACTCCCATATACGCTGTTTGGATCAAAGGCCATTTCCAACTTTTGGTTTCACGTTTAACAACCGCTAAAGTAGCCATACATTGCATCGCGAACACGTAGAAAACGAGTAGCGAAAGACCGCTGGCTAAACTATATGTGGCCGTTCCATCAGCGCGTTTTTCTTTTCTCAGGCGCTCGATCAACGGTGTGGGATCATCATCTTCTTGATGAACCGAATAGATCGTGGCCAAAGATCCTACAAATACTTCACGCGCTGCGAAGGAGGTCAACAAGGAAATTCCAATCTTCCAGTCGTAACCTAAGGGACGGATCACCGGTTCGATTCCTTTACCCAGGTAGCCCATGTACGAATGTTCCAGTTTTGCAGCTGCTACTTGTTCGTTGTAAGCTGTTTGAACAGAATCGCTTTGATCCAGCGGAATGGGGATTTGTTTGGCTGCCGTTTCCATTTCGTTACCCGGACCAAAACTTGCTAAGGCCCACAACAAGATCGATATCGCCACGATGATCTTTCCGGCGTCTGTAACGAAAATCTTTACTTTGTTTAGGACTTCCAAACCAACATTCCCCCAGCGCGGACTCTTATAAGAAGGCAATTCTAGCAAGAAAACGCTCAGTTCGTTCGTTTTCATCAGTTTTTTGATTACCCAAGCCACGCCTAATGCACCGACAATTCCCAGCAAATACAACCCGAATAGTACCAATCCTTGTAGACTAAAAAATCCGAGTACGCGAGTTTCCGGGATCACCAATGAGATCAATAAAGTATACACCGGAATGCGTGCGGAGCAACTGATTAGTGGTGCGACCAAAATCGTTGTCAGTCGTTCTTTGTGCGATGCGATCGTGCGTGCAGCCATAATTCCGGGAATGGCACATGCAGCGCTCGAGATCAACGGAACTACACTTTTTCCATTCAAACCAAATGGGCGCATCAGACGGTCCATCAAGAAAACAACGCGAGCCATGTAGCCCGTTTCTTCCAAGATGCTTAGGGAGAAAAATAACAAAGCAATTTGCGGAACAAATACGAGAACGCCACCTATTCCGGGAATGATCCCCTCAGACAACAAGCGTGTGAAAAGTCCGGGAGGAAGTGTTTCGGCCAACCATGCAGATAGGTCGGCAAAGGAACCGTCGATCCAGTCCATCGGGTAAGCAGCCAAGGTGAAGACCGATTGGAAAATAAATAACAGCAACAAGAAAAAGATGAGATAACCCAGTATCGGGTGCGTCAAGATGCGATCGGCTTTTGAGCGTTTTTCTTTTTGCGTATCGGCTACTTGAACAGCCTCTTGTGTGAGTTTTCGAATTTCTTGATAACGGCGATTGGTATCTGCAGCTTGTGCAGTTGCATCATCGATGGCTTGTAGCGTTTTTGTGTCTTTTTCCGCAGAATTTAATGGAATTGTGCTAAAAGCTGTAATAAGATCCGGAATGCCAGTTCCTATTCGGGCATTGATCCGCACGATCTTCGCGCGACTGTATGCTTTTTGAATTTTATCCAGATCGATCGTGATGTTTCGTCGCGTCGCTACATCGGTCATGTTGAGGGCCATGATCGTTGGCAGACCCAGATCGTACAATTGGGAAAAGAGTAGGAGGTTGCGCTCCAAGTTGGTGGCATCTACCACGACAACGATGAGGTCCGGAAATTCGGTGTGCTCCGGGTTCGAAATAACATCATAAACGACACGTTCATCCAGTGATCGGGGATAAACACTGTACGTTCCCGGGAAGTCAGTTACGGTCCAGTTTTCGTCATTAACTTTGATCGAACCGCTACTTTTTTCTACGGTTACTCCGGGAAAATTCCCGATATGTTGTTTCAAACCGGTCAGCCGGTTGAACAGGGAACTTTTACCTGTGTTCGGATTGCCGAAAAGAGCTATTTTTTTCATATCACGTCCGCTACTTCAACATAAGCGGCCTCGTCCAGTCGCATGGATAAAACATACCCGTCAACGTCCACAGCGATCGGATCTCCGAGTGGTGCTTTAAACAGTACTTCAACCGGTTTGCCGGAGTACAAGCCCATTTCCAACAATTTGGTATGCAGCGCTCCTTCCTTGATGTTGACCACCAGGCTGCGTTTGTTCACAGGGAGTTGTGCAAGTGTTTTCATTTGGACTCGTTACAATGACTTGCAAAAATAAGGATTGAGATCTGGTTTGCGCTACCCTAAAAGCGGTATTTTACTCCTCGCGTTTGAGATCTTCCAGGATCTTTTCAACGTCTAATTCCGTAGCGCGTAATTTATCCTTGCAAAACTGGATCAAGACACTGGCGCGCTTCACTTTTTCTGACAACTGATCCACGGATATTTCTCCATTCTCGATCTCACGGATCAATTCTTGAAGCTCATTAAACGCGGCTTCGTATGTCGTGTTTTCGCTTTTTTTACTCATTTTCTATCGTTTTACTCCTCCGGCGATCTTCCAGCCTAACCAAGCCATCGGCAGATAACAAAGCAACAGGTCTACAAGAATCGTCCAGATGGGGAAAGGTACCAACATGACCATCGACAAACCGCCTAACATGAATAAAAAACCAACCGTCCATGCAAGGTATTGCTTTTTGGATGCCGAAAAACGAATGGTAAAATAAGTCCCCACCAATGTTCCAAAGGCGTGTGCTAAAAACGGAAACACGAAATGTTTGGCTTCCATCATGGGGATCGCTTTTGTCATACCTTCAGGTGATGTCAAATCTGTGCCTGCTGGTGGTGGAATCAATTTCATGCCCCATTCAACCAAGTACATGTTCAATGCCCCACCGATCATCATGCCTCCCAAAAGGGCCAAACCATTGCGTAAAACTGGATTCATACCGCTCAATTTCATCTAAAATTACGTTTTTTCTTCGTTTTC
>CAYRVL010000082.1:6636-10385 GCA_964427665.1 uncultured Fluviicola sp.
TAGGCCATATCACTGGGTGTGATCCCATTTCGGTAGGCGATCATTTCGCAAACTGTGAGGTTCGTACTATGCCCGATCCCAGTCAAAACAGGCAAGGGAAAAGTAGCAATCGCTTTGGCCAGTTCGTAGTTGTTGTAGCAGTGCATCCCGATTTCGCCACCACCGCCACGTATGATCACAACAGCATCAAAGTGGTGCTTGACCTTTCGGATACGCTCCAATTGGGCGCGGATCGATAGAATTGCTGCATCCCCTTGTAAAGTAGCTTCGAATAAAAATGTATCGAAATGATAGCGTTTCGGATGTCCGTTCAGCAAGGTCACAAAATCCGAATATCCTTTACTGTCGGCTTGAGAAATGATTGCCAAGCGTTTAGGTAGCAGAGCCAGATCCAGTAATTGATTGGCATTCAGCAAACCCTCTTTATTCAATTTTTCAAGCGTTTCCTGCCGTTCGCGTTGCAGGGCTCCCAACGTGTAATTCGGGTCGATGTCGATGATCTCCAACCCGATGTTGTAGAGTGGGTGATAGGTGATCTTCACCAAAAAGAGTAGTTCCAAACCATCGCGCAAGGGTTCTTTCACCACTTCTGCGAAACGTTTTTGAATGCGTTCGAATTGCTGTTTCCAAATCGTTCCCCGCATTTCTACCACGATTTGACCGTCTTCTTTTTGAACCAATTCCGGATAACAGTGGCCTTTCCGTGTGGCGTTCAATTTGTGCATTTCCGCGCTTACCCAATAGGTTCGCGAATAGCGTTCGGCGATCGTTTTCCGGATCGATTCGGCAACTTGTTTGAGCGTGAAATGCTGGGGAGATTCCATGAACTAAAGATACGGAAATTACGTGGGCAGTACAAGTTACTTTCGAATATGCGCCGTTCGTTTCAACACAGAATGCTTTGCACCACGACTGAGCGTATCTATGTAGTATGGTTCTAACAACATGCGGATCTCAGACTCCAATTCCGGATAGCTTTCTGCAATTTGTAGCATCAAACGCAAGGCATTGAACCGAATTCCGGGAGCTTGTTCCAATTTACACCAGATCTCCACACACGCGTCGAAAACTACACCAGACTGCATTTCGTTCAGTGACACCAAACGCAAAAGATGCAAACATTCCCGCTGTTGTCCGCCAGGAAATTGAGAAAGTTGTTCGATGAAGCGATCCAAATTGGCTTGCACCGAAGGAAGGGAAAGATCGGCAACACTCCACAACAACCACATGGCACGCCAGGAGTAAGTTTCTTTTTGATCTAGAGCCAAATCGATCAACTCCGGCAAACACTCCGGGTGCTGGTACACATACAGCACGGTATCGTTCTTATGGGTGCTGATCAAGATGTTTTCCAGAGCGGTTTGCATGATTTTTTTGTGCAAAGTACGAAATTCGTGTTGAACTGCGAGAAGTAAAATTTCACGGTAAAAAGGCAATTTTACCTTTTTTGTTTAGTAAGAATTCGACGCTATTTTGATTAGCTTATCCCATTTCAATAATGGCAACACGACAACTTAAACCACAAATAATCAAACGATTAATAGTTTTTGGTGAAATTAAATCCGTTCGAAAATCAACCGGTAAAAAGGCAATTTTACCTCTTTTGTTTAGTACAGATTTCTATTAAAAATCCCACGCCCACATTCCCGGCAATACGAACTCCACCAGTCCTCAGCACGTACCCGTCTTTTTCCTACCTTTGCGCCATGGAAAAAACGAAATTTACCGTCACGGCGGCTTTGCCGTATGCCAACGGACCCCTGCATTTGGGTCACGTGGCAGGAGTGTATCTTCCAGCTGATATCTTCGTGCGTTTCTTGCGTGCAAACAACCACGACGTAGCTTTTATCTGTGGTTCTGACGAACATGGGGCTGCGATCACGCTACGTGCCAAGAAGGAAGGAATTACTCCGCGCGAGATTGTTGACAAGTACAACAAGGTTATTGGCGACTCGTTCCGTGATTTCGGTATCTCTTTCGATATTTTCCACCGTACCTCTGATCCGCTGCACATCGAAACGGCACAAGAGTTCTTCAAAGTGCTTGAAAAGAATGGCAAGTTCATCGAGGAAACAACAGAACAGTATTTCGATGAGGAGTTCCAGCAGTTCTTGGCCGACCGCTACATTACGGGCGATTGTCCGAATTGTGGAAATGCCGGCGCTTATGGCGATCAATGTGAAAAATGTGGAACAGCACTTTCACCAACGGATCTTAAAAACCCAATCTCCACACTGAGTGGAAAAACCCCTGTTTTGAAAAGTACTTCGCATTGGTTCTTGCCAATGGACCGCCATGAAGAATGGTTGCGTACTTGGATCAAAGAGGGAGTTTTGGATGGCAAGCAACAGCACGACCCGAAAACGTGGCGCAATCAAGTGATTGGTCAGTGTTTGTCGTGGATCGATGGTGGTCTGCGTCCGCGCGCGATGACACGTGACCTAGATTGGGGTGTTCCGGTTCCGCTACCGAATGCAGATGGCAAGGTGTTGTACGTGTGGTTGGATGCACCGATCGGATACATCTCCGCTACCAAGCAATGGGCTGCCGATAACGGAAAAGACTGGAAAGATTACTGGTGCAATGAAGACCGCAAACTGGTTCATTTCATTGGGAAGGACAATATCGTTTTCCACGCCATTATTTTCCCGATCTTGTTGAAAGATCACGGAGGTTTCATTTTGCCGGATAACGTACCAGCTTACGAGTTTTTGAACTTGGAGGGCGATAAATTTTCTACTTCCCGCAATTGGGCGGTGTGGTTGCACGAATACCTCGAGCGTCACCCGGAAAAGATCGATGAGTTGAAGTATACACTTACAGCCATTGCGCCTGAAACGAAGGATGCTGAATTTACCTGGAAGGAATACCAAGCGCGTGTGAACAACGAATTGGCGGATATCCTAGGAAACTTTATCAATCGTGCCTTGGTGTTGACGCAGAAATACTACGAAGGAGCCGTGCCTGCAATGGGTGAATTGACTTCGGAAGATGAAGCGGTTTTGGCAGAAATGAAAGCCATTCCGGAGCGCATTGCAAAATTAGTATACCAATACAAATTGCGCGATGCACAGGCTGAGGCAATGCAGTTGGCGCGCATCGGGAATAAGTATTTAGCGGATAACGAACCGTGGAAATTGGTGAAAACCGATCCGAAGCGCGTGGAAACGATCATGCACATTGCTTTACAGATCACGGCGAACTTAGGCTTGGTCTTGGATCCGTTCCTACCGGCTACGGCAGCGAAGATCCGCGGATTCATGCAGATCGAGAATCAAGATTGGAATGCAGCAGGAAGTTTGTTGGTAACGGCAGGACACCGCACGGAAGCACCAAGCATCTTGTTCCAGAAGATCGACGATGCCTTTGTGGAAGCCGAAGTAGCACACCTGCAAGCATCTCAGCCACAAACGCAAACGAATTATCCGCCGCAAAAAGACGAAACATCTTTTGACGATTTCTCAAAGATGGATATCCGTTTGGGTACCATTGTGGATGCGATCCGCGTGCCGAAGGCCGACAAATTGTTGCAATTGACCGTGAATACCGGCATCGATACACGCACCATCGTTTCGGGGATTGCGGAACACTACGCACCCGAAGAAGTGATCGGAAAAACTGTAGCTGTGTTGATGAATTTAGCTCCGCGAAAGATCCGTGGCGTGGAATCTCAGGGAATGATCCTGATGGCTGAAAATGCTGAAGGACAGTTGAGCTTCATGATCCCGGAAAAAGGCTTCGAAGCCGGC
>CAYRVL010000083.1:0-10350 GCA_964427665.1 uncultured Fluviicola sp.
AACAACTTCTTCCCAATCTGTTTCTAAAGCATCCCCATGAACAATCTTTGCAGATTTCGTCAAAGGCAAACGTGCAAAATATTGCCCAAACTCCATACTCATTTTTAGGTTCATCTGGTGATCCATTAACCACATGGCCACCTCGGCAATACGTGCTGGGAACTCTTCATATTCAATCCCGCACATCATGTCCACATTGAGCAAAGCCACATCTTCCAACTCTACTACCACACGATCGGTTCCAAATCGTTGTTGCAGAATAGCCAACTCGAGTAAACGCAATTCGCGGTAGGTGATGACCAAGAAGTTACCACACCCACAGGCAGGATCCAAGAACTTCATCTTACTCAAACGCAGGTGAAATTCATTGAGTTTGGCTTTGTTGGTTCGGATACTTTCAAATTCTGCCCAAAGATCATCCAGGAATAGTGGCTTGATCAGTTTAAGGATGTTCTTCTCACTCGTATAGTGCGCTCCAAGATTACGTCTTTCCTTTGGGTCCATGACACTTTGGAACATGGAACCAAAAATCGCAGGAGAGATCTTACTCCAATCGAGGTAACAACATTCCAACAAGGTCTGGCGCATCTTGGAGTCAAAATGGGCAACCGGAAGAATCTCAGCAAATAGTGAACCTCCAACAAACGGAAAGGCATTCAACTGTTCGTCCAGATTCTTAAAACGTTTGTCTAGTGGTGTATTCAGAACTTGGAAAATCTCCTGAATTTTGGCTGCAAGATCACTCCCGTCTTCACTCGTTCGCTCTTCAATAAAATCTTCAAATTGTTGTTTATTGAAAATGCTGGTATCTTCTGCAAACAAGCAGAAAAGCAAACGCACCAGATATACTTCCAATGGATGTCCTTCATACCCGATTTCCTTCAAACGGTCATGCAGTTTACCCATCAATTCGGCAGCCTTCACGTTTACGGGATCTTCCTCGCGGTACACCTTTTTCTGATAACCCGCAATGAATCCAAAAAGCTCTACATGATTGACCAGTTCTGACAACTTGAACTCTACATATTCATCATGTTCGTTTTCCTCCAGGTCATATAGGCGGAACGTTTCAAAATCACATACCAACACGTATTTAGGAATGTCCAGTGGCTTCAACCCATGAATATATCCTTTGGCTTGTCCGTATGCTTTAGTAAGATCCTTACCCTTGCTTTTCATTTCAATGAGCAACCAGCCTTTCCAGAGCATATCGATGTAGCCATCGTTATCTCCCAACTTTTTCACCTTGTGTTCAAAAGCAGCAACCTTGCGCTGGTTTAAACCGAACACGTTAAAGAACTCAACCAAAAAAGGTTTTGCATCAGCTTCTTCGCTAAATGTACCTTCCCACTCCTTTGAAAATGCTACTGCACGATCTTTTATTTCATTCCAACTTAATGCCATTCGATTGCGTGATTATGGTTTGCTAAAGATACGCATCCCCCAATTTGTGAGCGTATGAATCGACTGGAACTTATGTACATGTTTTAAACCAAAGTTTCCAAGTATTGTTTAGCTAATGAAACACATTGAATAAGCTGCTTTTAAGCCCACATGTACTGGATCAATGAACAAAATGCGCGAAAAAGTGCGCGGATCGCCTTGGTGATCTTTGCAGTGCTGAGCATCGTCATAGGTGTTGGTTTGCGCAATCTGACCTTCGATTACGATTTCGAGAAGTTCTTCCCGGATAACGATCCTGAAACGATATTCTATGAGGCGCACCGCGCCCGCTTCGAGTCGGATAATGATTTCCTGTTAATCGCGATCGAAAACAAGACCGGTGTGTTCCAGTACGGATTTTTAAAAAAAATCGACCGACTGACGCAAGAAATTGAACAACAGGTGCCGCATGTGCAACGCGTAGCTTCAATTACTTCGATTAAACAGCGGAAATTGTTGCCGTTCGGATTGGTGGTGGAAACGCCGTATATCAACTGGTCAAAGCCGGACTTCAAGCGCGATTCCATGCGGATCTTTCAAGCTCCTGAATTGCTCAACAACTTGATCGCCAAAGACGCGAAATCGGTCTGTATTTACGTTCGCCATACAGATTATCTGGGGAAAAAGGGCAGCGATCGGATGCTCGGAACATTGGACAGTCTGATTGATCGGTACGATTTCGATGCTGTTCATTTAGCAGGTAGAACAATCGGACAAAAAGGATACGTGGAGATCATGGTAGATCAAATGTTCCTGTTTCTGGGTTTGAGCGCCGGACTGATCGTGATCTTCCTCTTGCTGACGTTTCGCTCGTTTTGGGGTTTGATCATTCCTTTGGTGGTTATCGGGTTGTCAACAGCTTGGTTGCTCGGCTTGATGGGCTGGTTTGGTGTACCGATAAATGTCTTGCTGATCACCTTGCCAACGATCTTGTTCATTGTAGGCATGTCGGATGTAATCCACCTCGTATCTCATTACGTGGATGCTGTGCGCACGGGAGAAACGAAGATCCGCGCCCTCCAAATTACAGTTCGCGAAGTAGGTTATTCAGCATTTCTTACTTCCATTTCTACATCGATCGGTTTCGGAACGCTGTATTTTGTCGACATGGAACCCATTCAGGTTTTTGGTTTGGTCACAGCAGTAGGAGTAATCATCGCATTTGCACTAACCATTTTGCTGTTACCAGTGATGCTGCTTCTTTTTCCGACTCCCAAATACGTCGAACAAACTCAAGAGGGTAGTTTCTGGCAACCTTACTTGCGCCGGTGGTTCATCCGCGTTCTACGCCAGCGCAAATGGATCTTGATGGGTTTGGCTTTGGTGTGTTTGATCGGTCTCTTCGGACTAAGTAAGGTGCGATCGAATAACTACATGATGGACGATTTGCGGGCAGATGAACCGCTAAAACAACAGTTCAATTACCTCGATGATCACTACGGTGGAATTCGCCCTTTTGAGCTCGCAGTTGCTGTGAAAGACAAGGAACTGTCTGTTTGGGATCCGAACGTGTTGACTGCACTCGATTCGGTGGAAAGGTATTTGGAAAAGGTCTATGGCGCAGAGATCCAGCTGTCACTTCCGGGTGCTTTCCGGTTGGTTCATCGATCCATGCACTTCGATGACTCTCTATTGGATGTATTGCCAAGTACCCGATCTGACTGGAAAAAATGTCGCCGCATTTTGAAAGGATTGGAGGGTGGCACATTTATCCGATCGTTGCTAGACAGCAATGAAATCCACACGCGTTTGCATGGAAATATGCCGGATCTGGGCAGTGTTGAGATCGCCAAACGGAACGCAAAACTTCAGAAGTTCCTGGCTAGACATGATCTGAACGGGGCTCTGGAATATCGCATCACGGGAACAGGACACGTGTTCGATCGGCATGTGGAATACCTTTCAGGAAATCTGATGGAGGGAATCGGGATTGAGGTTATCCTGCTATCATTGCTCATGGCATTTGTGTACCGTTCATGGCGGATGATCGTGATATTCTTGATTCCGAATATCATACCGCTACTGCTTGTTGGAGCGCTGATGGGATTCTTAAGTATTGAATTGAAGACCAGCACAGCCATTATTTTTACGATTGCCTTGGGAATTTCAGTGGACGATACAATCCACCTCCTTGGGAAGTTTAAACACGAATTGGAGCAAGGTAAATCACGAATGGTCGCCTTGAAAACAGCTTATTTAACGACGGTGAAGGCTACCATTCTAACCACTTTTATACTTTGTGCGGGCTTCTTTTTATTGGTCTTTTCTGCGTTTATGGGCGCACACAATATGGGTTTATTGATCAGCATCACACTTTTTGTTGCGCTATTGATCGAAATGACATTATTACCCATTTTAATTGTACTTTTCTACCGCAAAAGAGCCAAATAATGTTTTCGTCGATCCTATACGCTGCTATTCGAACTCATGGTAAATTGTTCCTTCTTGTGCTGGCTATTGCCATGTTTCCACGATTCCTTTCGGCGCGGCACATCGTTATCCGGGATAAGTCGCTTTCGGACACCTTAGCCAACAAAGAAGCGATTTTGATTTTGACGGGTTTTGGTTCGTTGTACCATTCGGCCGGAGAACAAAAACGGCAGTTCAAAGAGCGCGGTTATGACTTGTTCATACCGGATTATATCAAACGTTCTTCCCTAGATGATTGTGCAGCTGCCTTGGATCAATTCGCCAAAAAGTACCGCCTCAACGAATACCGGAAAGTTCATGTATTCAGTTATATTATCGGAAGTTGGACTTTGAACAACTGGATTTCCAAGAATGGGTTCCAAAATATCGGTTCCATTGTGTACGATCGCAGTGCGCTGCAGGAGCGTGTTCCCCCGATCATTACAGAAACCAATCCGTTTTTCAGCCGGTTGCTATTCGGAAAGTTGATCGGAGAATTGGCCGAAACGCCTTACTCAGGTATTGATTCATTGGGTGGAGTGCGGATCGGCTTGTTGATGGAATGCAAGGCAACACGAGTCCTGTGGTCGAAACGCAGGTATTATGAGCGCATGCCGCCGCCGGACTTTCGGGTGCAGGCCATGGGACAAATATGTCGGGATTACTGCTATGTCTTTGCCAGTCACGATGACCTTTATACCGATTTGAAGGACATTGCGCCCTTGGTATTGCAATTTTTCCGCACCGGAAATTTTGGAGCTCAAGCTGATCGAACGCCTTGTTCCGAGGATCCGTTTAAGACCTATCGATAGACGAGATAGATCTGCGTGGTGTGTTCGGGATTTCCCGAACTCCCTCCCCAGTGAAAAGATTCCGACAATTGCGATATTTGCAGCATGCAACAAGGAAACTGGCTAGAAGTTGGACGTTTGTTCTTTATCCTAGGCACCACCGCTTTTGGTGGTCCGGCTGCTCACATTGCCCGTATGCGCGAGGAATTGGTGGTCAAAAAGCAGTGGCTCACAGATCAAGCATTTCTAGACTTGGTTGGCGCTTCGAATCTCATTCCCGGTCCAAATAGTACTGAGTTGGCGATCCACATTGGCTACGAACGTGCTGGTTGGAAAGGTTTGCTGGCCGCTGGACTAGGATTCATTGTTCCTGCTGTATCATTAACGATTTTATTGGCTTGGCTTTACGTGACTTATGGTCAGCTTCCGGAAGTTCAACCGTTTTTTGTTGGGGTTACGCCTGCCTTGGTGGGAATTATTGCCAAAGCGATCTTTCCGATGCTCAAGTCAGCCATGCGATCGGCAGAATTGATTGTTTGGAGTGTTTTGGTTTTTACAGGAGCACTTTTAGGAATGAATGAATTGGTTTTGCTATTTGGAGCAGGATTTTTAGCCCTTGGGAAAACATGGCTGCGATCCAAACAGGTTGTTTTCGTGCCATTTTTAGCCCTGGGGACAGATCTGGCCTTGAGTACGAATTGGAAATTGTTCTTCATCTTCTTGAAAGTGGGGTCGATCCTTTACGGAAGCGGATACGTGCTTTTTGCATTTTTAGAAGCCGAATTGGTAGATACGGGCTTGCTTCAGCGACAAGTTTTATTGGATGCGATCGCAGCCGGTCAATTCACGCCGGGACCAGTATTTTCATCCGTAGCGTTTATCGGTTACTACATGAATGGTTGGAGTGGAGCGTTGGTTGCAGCTTTTGGGATCTTTCTTCCCAGTTTCATGTTTGTGGCATTGATCCATCCGATTGTGAAATGGTTGCGGAATTCCGAGATCTTTTCGGCTTTCCTGAATGCTGTGAATGCGGCCTCCGTGGCTCTGATAGCGGTTGTGTGCGTACAAATGCTGCAAACGGCAGCAACGCACTGGTCAACGCTGTTGATCGCAGGAGTGTGCGGTGTTTTGTCCTTTGCAACAACGTGGAACAGCGTATGGATCTTGATCTTGGGATCCCTCATAGGTTGGATCTTGTCTTAAATTCTCGCTTATCGTCTGCGCTTTTTGCCTTCTATGATCGTGGCGACCGTCATGTCGCCTTTGGCCATTTTGGTGTTCCCGGTGTTGAACGTGTAATACAATGTCGGAAAACACAACACGTTCGCTACGATCCACCACGGATTTTGTTTCATGACCATTTGGTGAAAATAGATCTGTTCGTCAAACACCACGGCGGAATTCGGTTGAATATATTTGAGATCCTTTTTGGCGGTTTTCTCCGGATTTACGGGAGTTGTATACGGTTTACCACGACCGGTGTTTGGATCAAAAATGGCATAGCTCAGTTCAGAAGTCCAGGTGTCTTCTTCGGTTCGCACTTTTTGTTTTCCGCCTTTGGCCAACAGGTCGTTTCCATAAACCACAAAGATCTTATCGAATCGGGTAATGACGCGCAAATCCGAAACATCGGTACCGCGATAGGTTTTGTTTCGTTCAATGCTGCTGGTCCAACGGATCTTGCCCGAGGCGGTTAAACGGATTGCACAAACGTTGTTCTTTTCGCAAAAGTTTGTTCGCGTGTATAAATTTTCTCCGTTTAGATCACTGATCGCCGTGATTTCGGTGTAATTGTACTTTCGGGTGAAGAACAAGATATAACTGCTGTCTTCCATAGGGATCAAGCGCTCGATATCAAAACGGGTTTGCAGGATCTCTTCCGGTGAAGGTTCTTCCACATTTTTTCTGCGACCTCCCTTGCTGCGTGGAAAGAGTTTGTTCAGACTGGCTTTTTCAAAGTAAGTAAAGTTGAGATCACTGAATCGCATGTCTGCGTGGTGCATATCCACATAAAAGAGTCCCTGTTTGTCCACACCGCTGGGATCTTTTTTCAGATCACCGAAGAAGCCCAAGATCCGCGAGCTTCCAAATCCCGGGGCAAAACTAAAATCCGTGATTGTTTTTTCGGGCGCGCGCAGCATGAACTGACTGCTTTCTCCGGTTTCGGTGCGCACAGCAACTACCGATAGATACGTTTTGCTGTGTTTGATAGAAAGTTGGTCGAGTTCTTCAGAGGTATATTTCAATACCGAACGGATATAAACAAAACCGTCAGTTCCGAGTTCGTAGGTGGAACTCAAGCCTTGAGTCAGCGAATCCGTTTCTTGTGGTAAAGAAATTTGTTGGATCGCACCGATCTGGCAGTTCGCATCGAGCAAGGTGTAATGAAAAACGGGATACTCTTTCGAACAGATCTCGGTTCCGATCACCAAGCGCTCATTCATTTTATCGGAAAGGATCACAAACTTCGTTGGGGAAAAATCAGAGGCATGAACATCGACCGGTTGTTCCGAAGTAAACACTTTGCTTAGTGGCAGATCTGGCTCCAATTCCGACTTGAAGGTCTGAACGTAGAGTTCTTCCAAGCGCAAGCTGTCAGAATTGATCAATTTGCGCCAGAAAACATAAACCTTTTCATTGTGAACGATGGTACTCAGGTAATCCAACTCCTTGTAGGTGTCGCGCTGCGCCTTATTTTCCCGAAAACCTTTAACAGGTACCGCGTGAATGAAGGCCATGCTGTATTTGTTGTACACCGCCAACCGAACCTTCGCCTGTTCATACGGATGCGTTGCAGCTTCATTGGTTTGCAGTACGTAGATGTTGTTTTCATTGGTTTCGATAAACTTGCTGAAAAAGCCATCTTTAAAATTACTGAAGCGCTCTTTTTCCGACCATTCAAACTCCAGATGCTGCGCCTTTACAAAAGGGAGCTGCAAGCATAGGAACAGACCAAACAGCCACCGGTTCCAGGTAGAAAATTGGCACAAAACAAGGTGAAGGTTTTGCCTATTCAAACTACTCGTAAGCTGCACCATTCCTATTGTTTTGGTAGACGGATCAATTTCACATCAACTCGGCGATCGGCTTGTTTCAATTCCTCCGTGTAGTCACCTTTGTGGATCGATTTGGTTTCTCCGTAGTAATATACATTCACGTTTTTCGGATCGAATTTGTACACATCCACCAATTTGCGTTTTACAGTCTCGGCCCTTCTTCTGGATAGCGCAAGGTTGTAATCCAAAGATCCATCACGGTCTGTGTAACCGATCAAGATGATCTCGAAACGCTCATTCTTGGGAAGTGTTTTCATGAATTTATCCAAATTCGTTTGGTCGCCATCGCGTAAAGTGGCTTCATCGACATCAAAGTAAACGGAAAGACTCTTCATAACACGTTTTCCCTTCATGATTGAATCCAATGCAGACTGCGAGGTCAGGAATTGATTGCGTACATCGATCTGCGGATTCTCTTTCACCTGTTGTCCGGTGTTATTGGCATCTTTTTGCTCCTTTTGCTGTTGCAAGTTGATGTTATTGATGTTCTTGTCGTTGATCGGACATCCTGAATTGTAAACCGATCCGGGTTCATTCGGGCATTTGTCTTTTTCATTTACAACGCCATCACCATCTTCATCCAAACAGCATCCTTGAATTTCCAGCGGACAGCCATTGTTGAGTTCCACGCCCGGAACATCCGGACAGCGGTCTGCAGCATCGATCACACCGTCTTTATCCGAATCCGGACAACCGTAGTGAATTCCCAAACCTTTGTCGTTCGGACACATATCGTTCATGTCGATGATCCCATCTTCATCGGTATCCGGACAACCGCGATTTTTGCGGAGTCCTTTTTCATAAATGCAGAGATCAACTTTGTCGATGATCCCGTCGCCATCTGAATCCGGACAACCGTTGTTTTCTGGCAGTCCCGGATCATCCGGACATTCGTCTAATTCATCAGAGATCTTGTCGCCATCGCGATCTGAAGGCACTTTGTACAAGACGTTGTAAGCAATTCCCACAAAGAAATTTCGGGAAAGGGAAGCTTTTTGACCGTAAAGCAAAGCCATGTTGTTGGATCCGGCAAAAACGGAGAATCCACGGAAGAGGAAACGTCCTGCTAGTCCCACATGCACCCGCCCATTGCCTAATTGTGAGATGGGTAGCATGATCGACCATTTTTCTTTTTCTACACGAGGCGTGATGGTATGAATAAAGTAACCTTTGATCTTCGTGATGTCGTTTTTCATGCTCAGTGGCAAAGAGACATTGTAGGAAACATAGAAATTCCGCAAGACGTTCATGTCAAAACCGGCATGAAAGGTGGTTGGCAAATTCATGCGGTATTTGCTGATCTGTTCCGGAGATTTGGTTCCATTGATCTGAATACTATCCTGGATATACATGAAGGGTAATTGCACCAGGGACGAGACATTGAGCAATTTGCTGGCATCAAAGGTTTGTCCGGGATTGGTGAAGTCGAATGTTTTCAAAGTATCCCGTATGAAACGAGCAAATCCGAGGTCAGTTATGGATGCTGTCGCTTTCCATTTGTATTTATTTCTGTCGTAGCGCACCAAGCGTTTTGCACCGTCCATTTCGTAATATTGGTCTTCATAATTTGGTCGAAACTCGTACGTAACGCCCAGATCGAAACCGAGTCCCCGATTTTTGTAGCTCAACTGATTTTTGGACATGTTTTTACCAAAGTCCACATCCGCATTGGATAACACAGCATCGGTAGACGAGGTGTCCGGAAATAGAATGCTTCCACTATTGAAATGGTAATAACGGGCATCCAATCCATTCAGGATCTTCAGAGTTACTCCGGCTTTTAGGAAGGATGTTTGACGGTCAAAAATGGTTCTTCCGTAGGAAAAAGCGTGTTCGGTGAACAAGATCTGATTCATGCTCATACCGCTCAGATCTTGCGGGTTGTTCACAAAATTGCTGTCGTATTTGTAAACGGCATTGTGCGTCCAATCTGTTGGAATACCCATTGTGTTGGCAAGTGAACGAACACGTAAGGAGTATGCGCCTGCATTTTTATGATCGAATTCGTATTTCACATTTAAAACGTCGAGATCTTGATAGCGTTTGAGGTAACCGGAATTTTTAGGTTCGATGTACTTCGACGTGTTTCCGTAGGGCAAGAAATTAGCGGAATTGAAATTACTGATCGACGAAAAGTTCATGCGTGTACTGATCGTCAATTTTGTTTTCGAATCAACGATGGCCGATGGATTGATCACAGCCATTCCAGCGCTTACGGTATTGTCAGTTGCAATTCCGGTATAACTGCTTTGGGCGATCG
Source organism: uncultured Fluviicola sp. (assembly GCA_964427665.1). Classification (GTDB taxonomy): domain Bacteria; phylum Bacteroidota; class Bacteroidia; order Flavobacteriales_D; family Crocinitomicaceae; genus Fluviicola. Next base: position 9,960 of record CAYRVL010000083.1, read on the forward strand.
AGCTGGTGGATAGTGCCAGAAAAGCACTCCAGACAAGTATTTTCATACGGATACTTAAAAGGATAGTGCTGCGAAGTTATGGAAAATATCTCATGTCAAAAAAAGAAAAGACAGGAGATAGTGCGAGCATGAGCGGGACAAGAGTGAGATCTAAAAATAAAACAGCGTGGAGTAAATAGCTCTCGCTCTCATTCTCGCTTTGTTTCAGTGACTCGAAAAAGTCGAAAAATCTCACTGTTATAAGGATATAAACGAAATATTAGAATCGAACGAGTCATTCAAAATACCAGATTAAGAGAGAGAATGAGTGTGTGAATGAAGAAAAACAGAGTGAAGTAAATCGCTCTCGCTCTTCACTCTCACTCTGTTTTGTGACCCCGGAGGGATTCTA
>CAYRVL010000084.1:0-10258 GCA_964427665.1 uncultured Fluviicola sp.
TTTCATTTTTCTCCTGTATTTTTGACTATGGACAATACACTGGCATTACTGACCGACCGCGTGCGGGAACACTTCAAACAACACGGTTCGGATCACGATTTCTACCACATCGAACGCGTTTACAACCTGGCGATGCACATTCAGGAACAGGAAGGGGGCGACCCAACAGTGATCGCTTATGCGGCGTTGTTGCACGATGTATCGGATCACAAACTAAACGGTGGTGTCTTGAACGACAACGGCCGTGTGGCAAAGATCTGGCTGGAAGAATTGCATGTGGCACCGGAAATCATCGAACGCGTTTTGGATGTGGTGGACCACGTTTCTTACAAAGGAGCCGGAGTTTCCGACGTGGAAGGTTCGCTGGAATTGACCATAGTGCGCGACGCGGATCGGTTGGATGCGATCGGAGCTATCGGGATTGCGCGTGCCTTCCATTTTGGAGGAAGCCGAAACCGTCCCTTCTTCGTGCCAGATGTAAAACCGCAGTTGCATGCAGATTTCGCCTCATACGTGAAGGACGAAGGTCATACGATCAATCATTTCTATGAAAAACTCTTGCTTTTAAAGGACCGCATGCAAACGGCAACTGCAAAACGCATTGCAGAAAAGCGACACCAACTTATGGTGGATTTTCTGGAGCAATTCCATGCTGAGTGGAATTCGCGTGATAAGTAGTTATGGCATGAAAAAAACGGCGAACAAGTTGTCCGCCGTTCATAGGTTGCTTTTTTTCTGCTTACAACATGCGGAATTTAACCGTTTGTTGGTTGCCATTCATATTATAGATCTTTGCGAAGTAGATTCCGGCAGCCAATTTCGTTACCGGAATAGTTGTTTGACCAGTCACTTCAACGGCTTGTTCTTTTAATAATTGTCCCATTTCATTGTAGATCCCAACGTGATAATCCGATAAATTGTCCGGATTCGTTACGATCAATTGTGTTTGAACCGGATCGAAATAGATTGGAAGCGACCACGCATTTTCATCCAATCCCGCAGAACAATTCGTGATAACGTCCAATGAGAAGTTCACCGTGTCAGCACCACAAGAATTTTCCGTGATCAAGGTAACATTCACTAAACCATCCGTTCCAAATGTAACACTTGGCGAGGAGGTGTTGGAGGTTCCGGGTGTTCCCCCGGGGAATGTCCAAATAAAATTCGTAGCGTCCATGGAATTACTTCCATCAAAAATGACCGTAGTTGGACAAGCAATGGTACTGTCTACAAAGGCAATGTTTGCAGTCGGCGGACTTATTACATCAATGCTAATGTACGTTTCATTCGTGCAAGAGCCTTGCGTACCAGTTACAACATAGGTTGTGTTTGAAGCCGGAGTCGCTGTAACGGTTGCTCCGCTTGTTGCAGATAGTCCGGTTGCAGGCGACCACGTATAACTACTTGCTCCTGAGGCCGTCAATACCGTAGAAGAGCCTACACAGATCTCATCGTCACCAGTTACCGTTACATTTGGAGTTGGGTTCACTGTAATTGCCACAAAAGCAGAATCAAACAGGTTACATCCACCTCCGATCGTGTACAAGATCGCGTTGTAGGTTCCTGGATTTGCGTAAGTGACAGAAGCCGTTGGTGCAGAAGGAAGAATTGTTGGAGTTCCGCCTGGGAAAGACCACAATAAGGTATCTTGGTACGTACTTCCGGCAGCATCGAAATTGATCGCGTTACCAGAACAGATCGTCGTCACGTTCGGTGTGATCACTGCTTGTGAATTTTGTGAAGTCAAGAATGGATGAATGTACAAGGATGCACTCAAGTTCCACGATCCTGCAGTGGTATACTGGTACCAATTATTGTCGGATTGTTGTTCCCAGATTGCTGATGGCGTTGTTTGTCCTGCGGAATTCGACACGATGGATAAGGTGTCTTTTACACCTGCAGACCACTGTAAATTCGACATGTCAACAGAAACGAAGAAGCGTTTCGATGCCGGAAGTGTAACGGGGTTGTTCACAAAACTGATCTCTGAATAGAAACCACCATCCACATCGCTCATGATCTGTCCCATGGTGATGGTTGAAGTCCCCAAAAGTGCTCCCGGTGAAAGGCTGGTCCCATCGTAGATGCGAATCGGGACGATCTTGTTCAGATTCGCGCTGTGTGCTAATCCAAATGCGACATACACATTATTTAAGATCGTATTTGGAGAAGTAGATGCATCGAAGTACATGGCTTTTTGTTTGTCCAGATAAACGTTCATCCCATTGATCCAACCATCCGATCCAACAGAGGCTCCGGTATAATAATTTGCTCCTGTCCACCCTGCAGGCACCGGTAAATTGATGCGCTCGCAACTGGCGGCCGCGTTAACGGTAATGTATGCTGTTTTGGTTTCTGTATCCGAGCCATTTGCATTGGTAACGGTCAGTGAAACGGCATACGTCCCCGGCGTGTTGTAGGTGATCGAAGGTGGATTTTGACCATTGAAGGTCGCGGGTGTCCCACCGGTAAAATTCCATGTCCAGCTCGATGGGTTGTATGTGGAAAGGTCGGTGAATTGTACCGAACCTCCGGCACTGATCGTCGTAAAGTTTGCAGAGAAATCAGCAACGGGAGGAGTGTTCAATGAAGCGGCCACACATGCCATGGCTGCTGCAGCATCAATTCGTCCGGAACCCAACTGACCGATGAAGCTCGGGTTTTGTGCATTGATATTGGCAGCAGTAGTCAATAAACAATTGATCAAGGCAGCATTTGGCATTCCCGGGTTCAACGATTTCATCAAACCGGCCAAGCCTGCAACCATCGGACTCGCCATGGATGTTCCGGATTTGTTTCCGTAGGTATTGTTGATCGTCGTACTGTAAATGTTATTTCCGGGAGCTGAAACATCGATCCAGGTTCCATAGTTGGAGAAAGATGCCTTTGCATTACTGCTGTTGGTAGCAGCTACAGAAATGACGTTATTAAAACCCGCCGGGTAAAAGATGGATGAAACGTTATCATTACCAGCTGCAGCGATCAGGATACAACCTTGAGAGGTCGCGTAGTTGACCACGTTTTGACCAGTAGTAGTGAATGTCGGACCACCCCAACTCATGTTGATCACGTCAGCGCCACTGACAGCGGCATAAACAATCCCGTCATAACCATTTGTCACCGCTGAGGCTGACGAAGTAGCTTTTACGCACATCAATTTACAGCTGTATCCGATGGACGAAACGCCCGCACCGTTGTTTGATCGCGCCGAAGCAATTCCTGCAACGTGTGTTCCGTGATCATAACCGGAAGTCGGCGGGTTGGGATTGTTGTCATTGCTTCCTACATCAAATCCGTTGATATCGTCCACGTACCCGTTGTTGTCATCATCTATTCCATTCCCTGCGATCTCTCCCGGATTCACCCAAAGATTCGGAGACAGGTCGGCATGCGTACGTTCGATGGCATCATCCACGATCGCAATAACCACGTTACTTCCGCTTGAGAAATAGTTCCAAGCCTGGGAGGCATTGATAGCTGATAAGCCCCATTGGGAACCGTAAGCCGGATCGTTTGGAGTCAAACATGTCTTGTCCAGCGGAACGCGCTCCGCATATTCCATGTGTTTCATCCCTTCCAACTTGCGGATCAACTCCTCAGTTCGCGCCACGTCGCTGAATTCTAATAAATAGGTGCGTTGCAAAACAACCGAGTTTTTAGCGGCGTGAAAAGGCTTGGAAAGTCGGATAAAACCATAATCCTGTACGATACTTTCCAAACCGGGGATCGATTTAACGGAAATCGCGTTCGGATCTTCCTTTAAGGCGTAAGAAATGCGCATTTCATTGGTGACCTTGAACCAGATCTTTCCATCTTGAAATAATGGAGAAGTTTGCGAAAAAGCCCAAATTGGAAAGGCTACCAGTGCAAAGAGTAGTTTATTGAATCTCATAAGTTTGTAGTTTGAACGCCTGAATATCAAAAAAATAAACTGAAATCGGAAATTTGATCGTGATTTTTATTTCCGTGTATCGAAGTTCTATTTCGTGTTTCGTCTATGCAAGCATGACATCCGTGTTTCTAAACGTGTGAACGGTGATGATGCTTTCTATATCGGTTTAGTAACGTTTAGTATTTCCAAAATTATTGACAACTTTGTGTTATGAGAAAAGTTGCCCTGGGAGTAGATATTGGTGGTACGAATACCGCTTTTGGTTTGATAACTTCCGAAGGAGAGATCCTGTTCGAAACTTCTGTTTCTACAAAAGCCCATGCAGAACCAATGACCTTGGTGCAGGAAATTCATGGCGTGTTGAAGGATAGACCGGGATTTGCTGAATTGGTTGGGATCGGGATCGGCGCGCCAAATGGGAACGCTTTTACCGGCAATATTGAGTTTGCGCCAAACTTACTCTGGAAAGGGATCGTGCCGATCGCGCAGTTGTTTACGGATGTTTTTCAAGTCCCTGCTATCTTGGCTAATGATGCGAATGCGGCAGCAGTAGGTGAACACTTGTTCGGCTGTGCAAAGGAAATGAAAGATTTCGTGACGATCACCTTGGGAACCGGATTGGGTTCCGGCGTTTTCATCGATGGTCACCTGATTGTCGGACACAACGGTTTTGCCGGAGAATACGGACATATTCGCGTGGTGCCAAACGGACGTTTGTGTGGCTGTGGTCGACGTGGTTGTTTAGAAACTTATGCCTCTTCAACCGGAGTGGTGCGCAGTATTGCCGAGTTGGATTCTGTCAATAAATCCGATTCGATTTTGTTGCGTAAAGATCATGTGAACGCACAAGAAGTTTTTTCTGAGGCGGAAAATGGCGATTTGTTTGCGCAGGAGATCGTTGAATATACTGCGATGATGTTGGGGTCGGCTTTGGCAGATTACGCTGCGTTCTCCGATCCGCAAGCCTATGTCCTGTTCGGCGGCATCGCACAGGCGGGAAAATCGTTTGCGGATCGAGTGAAATTTCATTTGGAACAACATGCACTTCAGATCTATCAAGGACATATCCAGGTGCTTACATCCACGTTACATCATGAAAATGCGGCTGTACTGGGAACGGCCGCTGCTATGTTCTGGCATATCAATAAGAAATCAGCTTAATTGTATGAAAAATATTCTGACTACCGGAGGCTTCGTCGTCTTGTCCTTGGTCGCAAGCGCTCAGATCAAAGAAGTGCAACAAGCATCCGATAAAGGCGAAAAATTGCTGAGAGGAACCGAACGACGCACTATGGCATTGGATCCGGTTTCGTACGTCAATCCGTTCATTGGTACCGGCGGACATGGACATACGTTTCCGGGACCGGTTTTTCCATTTGGTGGTGTTCAAGTTGGACCCGACACCCGTCCGGAAGGTTGGGATGGCTGTGGTGGTTACCATTATTCAGATTCGGTGATCTACGGATTTTCGCATACGCATTTGAGTGGAGTAGGTGTTCCGGACTATGCAGATTTACTGGTCGTTCCGCAAATTGGAAAAGCATTGACCATTCCCGGATACAAAGCTCACAAGGGGAAAGGATATGGCGCAAAATTCTCCCACAAGAATGAACGTGCAACTCCCGGTTCGTATTCAGTGAAATTGGATAACGGTATTTCTGTGGACTTGACTGCAACGGCTCATGGTGCCATTCACCGCTATACCTTTCCCGCAGGAAAAGAAAAGAAATACATCGTGTTGGATCTAGGGTATCGCGATCGCGTGATCGATGCAGATGCGTTTCTGGAAGGCAAAAATACGGTCAAAGGATTCCGTAGATCAGAGGCTTGGGCACGCGATCAACATTTTTATTTTCAATTGGTTAGTTCGGTTGACTTCAAGAAAGTAAAAAGGATGATCTTTCCGGAAAAGTTCAAGTATGTGATGGTACTGGAGTTTCCGGCAAATACCAAGTTTGTCGATTTAAAAGTAGCTGTTTCGGGAACCGACCTGCAGGGTGCAAGTACTAATTTTAATGCAGAGTTAAAAAACACTGATCTTGAAGCAGTTCGCGTTAAAACGACCCAGGCATGGCGCAGTGAACTTTCCGGCATTTCCGTGCAATCGAACGATCCGGTGGTGCTGACGAATTTTTATACCGCTTTGTACCACGCTTACATTCACCCGAGTTTGTGGTCGGATGTGGACGGACGATTCCGTGGTTTCGATCAGCAAGTTCATCAATCCACCTATCCGAATTATTCCGTGTTTTCTTTGTGGGATACCTACCGCGGGGCAAATCCGTTGTACACGATCACACAGCCTAAACGAACGGTAGATTTCATCGAATCGTTCCGCTTGCAATACCAACAAACGGGCTTGTTACCGATGTGGACACTTTCGAACAACGAAACCAATTGCATGATCGGTTATCACGCCGTTCCGGTGATTGCGGATGCTTACCTGAAAGGATTGCCGATCGAAAATCCCGAGTTTTTATTGGAAGCAATGATTGCAAGTAGTACTTACGATCACTTGGGGAAAAAGGCCTTCGATTCTGATGGATTTATTGCTGCGGATCTGGAACCGGAGTCGGTTTCGAAGACCTTGGAATACGCCTACGACGATTGGTGTATCGCGCGGTTTGCCGAAAAATTGAACAAACTGGAGGTTGCGGCGCGTTACGACTTGCGTGCCAGCCAATGGATGAACTTACTGCATCCCGAAAGTGGTTTCATCCAGCCGCGAAAAGGCGGTTTGTGGTTGAAACATTTCAAACCGGAAGAAGTGAACCACCATTTTACGGAGGCAAACGGTTATCAGTATTCCCTGGCGATGCCGCAGCATATCAGCGAGGTGCTTGCTTTGAAAGGAACCAAAGGATTGGAAATCTTCCTCGATTCCATTTTCGAGAACAAACGTGGCATGTCGGGTAGAGAACAAGCCGATATCACCGGGTTGATCGGTCAGTATGCGCACGGAAACGAACCTTCGCACCACATGGCTTACTTGTACAATTATGCAGGAAATCCGGCAAAAACAGCAAAATACGTAGATCGCATTATGCGCGAGTATTACACCAATCAACCGGATGGTTTGTCCGGAAACGAAGACTGTGGTCAAATGTCGGCGTGGTACGTGCTTTCTGCCATGGGCTTCTATCCCGTTGCTCCGGGTAGTCCGACTTATGCCTTGGGAAGACCGTTGATGGATCGTGTGACAATTCGCGTGGAAGACGGAAAGCAATTTCAGCTGATCACGGCGAATAACTCACCTTCAAATATGCACATCCAACGCATGACGTGGAATGGACAAGCCTATACGAATTTGTACCTCACGCACGACATGATCACAGCCGGTGGCGTCTTGCAGATCGAAATGGGACCGGAACCGAATCAAGCATTGGCCCGCTACGCCTTGGATTTGAAAGACCGCGTTTCGGATAAATTCGTCTCTGTACCTTATTTCATTGCCTCAGGAGAGGTGTTTGCTGACACCTTGAACGTGGGGATCGACAAATTGCCTCATCAAGAAGGAGAGATCTATTTCTCGTTTGATAATGAACGCTGGAACTTGCTGGATGAAAAACATGCCAAGTCCTTGGTGTTGCGCGAGTCGACCACGATCTATGCGAAAGTGGTTTTGGATCAAGGGCGGGAACGGTATGAAAGCAAGACGGTAAAAACCCAATTCAAGAAATTCGTTCCGGACAAACAAGTCGTTTCGTTGACAGCGTACGCAAATCAGTATGCCGGTGCCGGAAAACAAACGTTGGCCGATGGCATGCGTGGAGGAAACGAATACCGTGGAACAGAATGGCAAGGATTCCAGGGAACAGATGTGGAAGTGGTTTTGGAAATGAACGCTTCGAAAGAGATCAATGCAGTGGATGTTTCTGCTTTGCGCGAATTGCGTTCCTGGATCTTCCCGCCAAAAGGCGCTGAAGTATATGTTTCCATGGATGGCAAATCGTTCAAAAAAGTGGGACAAGCGGAAATGCGTTTAACAGACCGCGATGAAAGTGGCAAGCAAGTAGCTCTGAACGTGGAATTTGCGCCCACCGAAGCACGTTACGTGAAAGTGATCGTGCAGAACTTCGGTGTTTGTCCCGAATGGCATTTGGGGGCGGGAAACAAGACCTGGTTATTCCTCGACGAGATCACCATTCGTTAGATTTCCTTTCGTGAACAAGTGCAAGCTGCGTTAAAGTTGTTATCTTTAGGGCTCGTTAAAATTTAGGCTAAAAACACAATGAAAAAAATTGTAATCGGATTACTCGCGCTTACCTATTCCTTGGGGAACGTGGTGCGTGCAGACGAAGGGATGTGGCTGCCATTCTTGATTGGTCGCAACTATGAAGACATGAAAAAGAATGGGTTGAAACTGACGCAAGAGCAGGTTTACTCCATCAATAAATCGTCGTTGAAAGACGCAGTGATCTCTTTCGGAGGTTTTTGTACCGGAGAGTTGATCTCTGACAAATCACTCGTTTTGACGAATCACCACTGTGGGTACGACGCGATCGCAGCGGCTTCCACACCGGAGAAAAATTACTTGGATAACGGATTTTGGGCAAAGAATCACGGCGAAGAGATTCCGGTTCCGGGATTGACAGCAACGTTCATGGTGCGCATGGAAGATGTTACAGCTACGGTTTTGAAGGAATTGACTCCGAACATGACGGCTGAGCAACGTGCTGCGAAGATCAAAGAAGTTACCGATATTTTAGTTGCCGATGCTACACGTGCTACAGGAACAACATACGAAGCATTTGTACGCGATTTCTTCGACGGAAACGAGTTTTACTTGTTCGTGAAAGAAACGTACAAAGACGTGCGTTTGGTTGGAACTCCTCCACAGTCTGCAGGTAAGTTCGGTGGAGATACAGACAACTGGATGTGGCCTCGTCACACAGCGGATTTCTCTATGTTCCGTATCTACGCAGGTTCTGACAACAAGCCGGCTGGATTCTCTGATGCGAACGTTCCATTGAAACCAAAACACTACTTGCCAATTTCCTTGAAAGGGGTGAAAGAGAATGATTACGCGATGATCATGGGGTTCCCGGGACGTACAAACCGTTACTTGACTTCTTTCGGAATCGAGCAAGCGATCAACTTGGAGCAACCAAAGATCGTAGATATCCGCGCGAAGAAATTGGAGATCATGAAGAAGTACATGGACAAAGATGTAGCAGTTCGTTTGAACTACTCTTCCAAGTACGCGCAAGTAGCTAACTACTGGAAATACTTCATCGGTCAAACAACGCAATTGAAAGCAAACAAAGTAGCTGACAAGAAACGTGCGATCGAAGCCGAGTTCCGCAAGTACACGAATGGAAAAGCAGAATATGCAAACGTGTTGGAAGACATTGAAGCGGCATTCCGTGCTACAAACGATATCATTTACATCCGTACTTACCAAAGTGAGTTCGTGCGTCAGGTAGACATCAATGCCTTGGTTTTCGTTTACAAAGCAGCTGTTGACGCTGAGATGAAAGGAAACGCAGAGCGTGCGAAACAATTGAAAGAAGTAGCTGCAGAGCAAGCGAAAGCATTGTTTACAGAGCGCAACATGGCGATCGAATTGGAAACATTGGAGGAAGTATTGAAAATGTACATCCGCGATGTTCCGAAGAAGCAACAAATGGGAATCACGAAATCGATTGGTGAGGACGGTTTGACAGCATTCATGTCGCGTGTGAAGAACAACTCGATCTTCGTGGACGAGGCGCGTTACAACGCATTCATGAAGAACTACGACGCGAAGAAAATGGCGCAAGATCCTTTGTTCATCTTGATCAAGAACTTGGATGAGGCTTTCCAAAAAGCCATGTCAAATCCGGACGTGAAGAACGCGAACGAGAAATTGCAACGTGCAAACCGTTTGTTCGTGAAAGCAGTTCGCGAGATGCAACCAAACAAGAAGTTCTATCCAAATGCAAACTCTACGATGCGTTTGACTTACGGAAAAGTATTGCCGTACACAACGAACGAAGGGAAGAAAATGGATTACTTGACAGACTTCGACGGCGTGATCGCGAAAGAAGATCCTACCAATCCGGAGTTCTTCGTAGACGCACGCATGAAAGAAGTGTGGAAGAACAAAGATTTCGGTCAGTACGTAGACAAGAAGACAGGCAAATTGCCGGTAAACTTCTTGACGAACAACGACATCACAGGAGGTAACTCCGGTTCACCATGTATCAACGGTAACGGAGAATTGATCGGTACGGCCTTCGACGGAAACTGGGAGGCAATGTCCGGTGACATCGCGTTTGAACCGCAATTGCAGCGTACGATCGTTTGTGACATCCGCTACGTATTGTGGATCGTTGACAAGTGTTACGGAGCTGACAATTTGATCAAAGAAATGAAGTTGGTGAA
>CAYRVL010000085.1:0-10162 GCA_964427665.1 uncultured Fluviicola sp.
TCGGCCAGTGAACGTTCGATTTTCAAGTAATGAACAAATTGCTTAATATAGCGGTCCCAATGCTTCATGTATGCGTATACTCATTGTCAACGGCCCGAATTTAAATCTTTTAGGAACACGCGAGCCGGATATTTACGGAAATCAAACCTTTGTGGACTATTTAGAGGACATGAAACTGGGTTTCAAGTGCAATATTGATTACTTCCAATCGAATATCGAAGGAGAATTGATCGATGTGCTGCACCAATCCGATCATGACGGGATCATCCTGAATGCAGGTGGTTACACGCATACGAGTATTGCCTTACGCGATGCGATCGCGGCCATCATGGTTCCGGTTGTGGAAGTGCACATTACGAATTTGGCACAACGCGAAGAATTTCGGCATAACTCCTTGATCACGGCAGTTTGCGTGGGATCGATCATGGGATTTGGCTTAGACGGATATCGTTTGGCGTTGCTGTGGTATGAAGGAGCTAAACGTACGCCGATAGGCTACAGTAAAAAATAGCACATGGATTTCAATCCTGCGGTAAATTCCTATTTCATCGATGGTTGTGGGCGTTGCTCGAAATTCGCTACTCCGGCTTGTTCTGTGCGTAAGTGGGACGAGATTTTGGATCATCTGCGCATGATGTTGCAAGGAACTGCTCTGAAAGAAGAATTGAAATGGTCGCATCCATGCTATACCTATAATGGGAAAAATGTCTTGCTAATTGGAGCCTTCAAAGATTATGCATCTTTAAATTTCGTAAAAGGATCTTTGGTTCCGGATCCACACAACTTGCTTACCACTCCCACAGAAAACGTGCAAAGTGGCAGACAACTTCGTTTCGTGGATCTTGCGTTTTTGATCGACAACGAACAAGCCATTTTGGAGCTGATCAACCAAGCGATCGAAGTGGAGAAAGCAGGGAAGAAGGTAACGTACAAATCCGTAGACGAATACGAAATGACCGAAGAGCTCACCCGAGTTTTTCAGGAGGATCCGCAGTTCGAACAAGCCTTCAAAGCCTTGACTCCCGGACGTCAAAAAGGGTACTTGCTGTTTTTTTCACAGGCCAAACAAAGTAAAACACGACTTGATCGCATTGAAAAATATTACGAGCACATTCTGGCTGGTAAAGGAATGATGGATCGCTGATCTAGAGTTGCTCCCAACGGATGATATTCACCGGACAATGCACTTTTGCTGCCTCCAGTCTGTCCGCTTCATCGTCATCCACCACTACCGAAAACCAACCTTTCTTTTCCGCAGCGCCAATCAGAGTGCTTTTCCCATCTTTTTTAGAAATGCGCCAGCGGTATTTATCGGCCTCCACACAGGCATTGCAACCAATACATTTGTGGCGATGCTGCAGTACTCGGATCATTCGTTCGGAACCAATTTATAGAGTTTGTCGCTTGGTCTTACCTTTTCGGGAACCGCAAACGTGATGGTTTCTCCGCGTTTCACGGTTTGCACCGGTTCGTCCTCGCAGCGCATTTCTTGCAATACCGTTTCGATCACACCGGTTGTTGGTCCCGTGATGATCAACTCGTCACCGACCTTACAGCCTTGTGCTTCGATCAGGAATTCACCGATTCCGGCCTGATCGTAGTATTTCATGCCTTTTCCGATGTACACTTTTCGCTTTGTTGCTTTCGAACCAGGAACTTCACTCCATTCTCCCATTTTGCGGCCCAAGTAGTAGCCATCCCAGAATCCTCGGTTAAATACGGTGCTCAAACGGTCGCGCCAATTTTCGATCTTTTCGGCAGAATAGGTTCCATCCACAACACTGTCAATGGCTTCGCGGTAACATTGTGTAGTCGTGTACACGTAATCTGCACTGCGACCACGTCCTTCAATTTTCAAAACAGAAACTCCCGCCTCGATCACCTTGTCCAAAAAATCGATGGTGCACAGGTCTTTAGCCGACATGATGAATTCATTGTCTACTTCGAATTCAACACCGTCATCCTTGTCCATCACGATGTAACTTTTTCGGCAGTTTTGAATACACGCACCGCGGTTCGCAGACGAGAAATTGGAATGCAAACTCAGGTAACATTTTCCGGAAACAGCCATGCACAAGGCACCATGACCAAATACTTCTGTACGTACCAATTCTCCGGAAGGTCCTGTGATCTGGCGACGTTCGATCTCTTTGTTGATCGCTTGTACCTGCAACAAGCTTAGTTCGCGGGCCATGACCATGACATCCGCGTAAACGGAATAGAACTCGACCGTGTCAATATTGGTGATATTGGCTTGCGTGGAAATATGCACAGGCATGTTGATCTTGCGGCAATAGTTCATCACTGCATGATCCGAAGCAATGATAGCGGTGATTCCACTTTCTTTTGCTTGTTCAACGATGCGCTTCATCAATTGAATGTCGTGGTCATACACGATCGTGTTCAATGTCAGGTAACTTTTGATGTTGTTTTCCTGACAGATCTCTGCGATCTGCTCCAAGTCTTCCAAAGTGAAATTGTGGGTGGACTTGGTACGCATATTCAATTGTTCTACTCCGAAGTAGATCGAATCTGCTCCGGCTTTGATTACCGCTGCAATTGCTTCGTAAGACCCCGCCGGAGCCATCAATTCGAGTGTTCCTGTTCTCATTTTTGTTGTTCTTGTTGCGAAACGGAATAGGCGTGGATCTCATCGAAAAGCGTGCGGATAAGTTCAACCGGAACGCCCATTTCCGTGGCAAAAGTCTCCCGTTTGTGTTGCATCACTTCAAAAGAATGAGGTTGTACGGTGGATAATTTGGCGGCGACTTTTACGCGACCGATCTCGGACACGATCTTCTGGCGATCTACCAAAATCGCTATCAAGCGCAGGTCGTTTTCCAGCAACGACGCTCGTAATTCATTCAACGCATGTTCCATACCCATTCAAAGCGCGAAATTCGGAACTTTCCCAAGAGATTTTTATGATGTAAGTCATAAATCCACGAAATCTATTCTGCTAACTTTGCAGACTTCAAACACAACGAATATGCGCTTATTGGTAGTAGTAATGGTAGTTTTGACCGCGTTTTTGGCAAATTCCCAGAAAAATGCATTTGCTCCGAACGGGAAAGGAAACTTTTACGTGTTCTGGGGTTGGAACCGCGCAAATTACACCAAATCTACGATTCATTTCACTGGAGATTCTTACGATTTTACTTTGCACAACGTGGTGGCAAGAGATCGTCAGAGTCCGTTTAGTACACGTCTGTATTTAAACCCGGCAAACATTACCATTCCGCAAACCGATCTGCGTTTGGGGTATTATATCAAAGATAAGTGGCAAGTCTCGTTTGGTGTAGATCACATGAAATACGTGATGGTGAGCGATCAGCATGTTCAAATGATGGGGCGCATTGCGAATAGCGGCACTGACTACGATGGCGTTTACCCGAAACAGGATTTTCAGATCAAACGGGATTTTCTGTTGTTCGAGCACACCGATGGATTGAATTACCTGAATCTGGAATTGCGTCGCTCGGATGTGTTGTGGGGAAGTAAACATGTATGGTTAAGCGCACAATACGGAGCTGGACTGGGCGCGTTGATGCCAAAAACGAATGCGACCTTGCTAAACAATGCACGTCACGATGCTTTCCACTTGGCGGGTTATGGCTTGGCAGCAGTAGGAGCGGTCAACATCAATTTCTACAAATACTTTTTTATTCAAGGCGAGTTGAAAGGTGGTTTCATCCACATGCCGGATATTCGAACTACGGAATACAAAGCCGATCGTGCCAGTCAAAAGTTTGCTTTTGCAGAATACATTGTTTCGTTTGGGGTCAATGTACCTCTTGGCGAATTCAAAAAAGACTGATCACTTGCGAAAAACCAGGGAATAGGTCATGGGAATTTTATTGCCCAAATGTTTCGTACGATAGATTTCTGAACCTTCTTCCACCACATCCGGAAAACATGCATACGGGGAGTAATCGTATTCCTGAAAATGCGTGAGTGTCAGGTTTTGATTCAATAAACTCGCGATCACTTCAGCCATTCCATGATTCCAGGAAATGCTTTGATCTTTCAAATCAGCGTTCGGGTCGGCATACGTTCCTTCTGTTATCTCAACGATAGGTTCATCGGTAAAGTAACGGTAGGTGATACTTTTCAGCTCATTGTCGAGCATCCATACCACCGGATGAAACTCAACGAAGATAAATTGCCCACCGGGTTTGATAAATTGGCTCACGACATTGGCCCATTTATCTAGGTCAGGCAACCAACCTATGGTTCCGTAGGAAGTGAATACGATGTCGAATTTCTCTGTCAACACTTCCGGCAAGGCATATACATCTGAACAAATGAACTGCACGTTTTGTCCGGTTTGCACGTTCAATTCACGTGCTGCTTCAATCGCCTTTTCGCTGAAATCGATTGCCGTTACGGAAGCTCCCATGCGAGCCAATGAAATGCTGTCTTGCCCGAAATGACATTGCAGATGCAAGATGCGTTTACCCGAAATATCTCCGAGTAGCCCCAACTCAATGTGTCGCAAGGATGTTTTGCCTGCAACAAATGCCGGAACGTCGTAAAAATTAGAAGACAAATGATGCGGAACTTTATTATTCCAGAGTGTTTTATTGATTTTCAAATATTGATCACTCATGCGCAATGAATTCAAGAATAGTTGGTTTTTTATCCTGACCTTCATTCGACACGAATAAGGTACCGTTTTTCTGTATGGCAATTCCCTCAGATTTATTGAACAGGTCTTTGTCTAACGCTTCAATGTGGTGAATCTTTCCGTCCGGATTGAGAACAAAAAGGTAATGATCGGCTGCTGAGAGCACATATAATTGCTTCGTTTGCGGATGCAGGTAGAGCGCCGAGATTCGTACTTTCAATAAGGGTTCTTTTCCTGTTTTTCCATCTTTTTGATGCAGTGTCAATTTGTTTTCTTCAGCAAAAGCAACCAATTTTCGCGTGTCCAAAGTAAATGCGGGTATTTCTTTGAGTTGCTTTTTCCGCAAGTCGAACGCGTAAATCTCGCGCAAGAATTTCCCTTCCGGACCGCTGCTTGCTTTACTTTTACAACCGATCAAGAGTTGTTTATGCTGGATATCGTAACAAAATCCTTCATTGTCGGCAGCCGGAATACCCGTTTGAATGGAATCCACCAGCATTTTCTTCGGGTTTCGGTAATTTTTCAATTCGAAGAGCATCCCGTCACTGCGCAAAACGTACATGTTCTTTCCAACCGGAGCCAATCCTTCGTAATCTCCCGGGACATAAAAATGAATCTGTTGCTGAATGGTTTTCGTTTTGGCATCCAGTAAGAACAGCATGCCGTCTTCGTCTTGCACACAAGCCAAGGTATGCTCATCGATCACCGTCAATCCAGAAACTTCGTGCAGAATGGGTGGAAGTTCGGTAATACCCGAAGGTTTTTGCAATTCATACGGAATTGGCTCCTGTTCACTTTTCGAAAGACTGAACAATCCAACGGACAGGGCGGCTAAGAAAATCGATTCCCATTTCATGCCTTGAAAGTAGTTGCTTTGATTCAAAATTCCAACCAAACTTCTTTGGGATTAACAACTTTTAAAACTTCAAAACGAATAAAGCGCCCCTCCGAAGAAAGGCGCTTCATCAAAACACTCATGATATGAGTTAAAGCAACGTCGTCGGACACACGTATTCTGTTACCGGAATTGCCGTCTGTTTAATGGCTGTCATACCGCCGCGAACATCTACGAAATTGTCGTATCCGCGCGCTTTAAGCATGGATGCAGCGATCATACTGCGGTATCCTCCGGCGCAATGCAGTGTAAATGGTTCTTCTTTCGGGAACTCAGCGATCATTCCTGCTAATTGGTTTAGCGGGATATTGGTGGCGGTTACCACGTGCTCGGAATCAAATTCACTTTTCTTGCGCACATCGATGATATTGGGGTGCAATTCGAATGCTTTTTCTAGATCTGCGGCATCAATGCGAGTCACTTTATCGACCTCTTTGTTCGCTTTTTTCCAACTCTCGAATCCACCCTTTAAGAATCCGATAGCATGATCGTATCCCACGCGCGATAAACGAATGATCGCCTCTTCTTCGCGGCCAATCTCTGTCACCAATAAGATCGGTTGTTCGATATCCGGAATCAATTCACCTACCCACATGGCAAAATTCCCATCGATTCCAATGTTGATCGAATTTGGAATAAATCCTTTTGCAAATTGTTCGGCATCACGGGTATCCAGAACCAATGCGCCGCTCTCGTTCGCAACGAATTCGAATTCATCCACAGTTAAGGCTTTGTTTCCACGTTCCATCACGGTATCGATAGAATCATAGCCTTGGATGTTCATCAAAACATTCTTTGGGAAATATCCCGGAGGCGCGGTCAGTCCGGTCAATAATTCATTGATGAACTCTTCTTTGGACATATCCGGACGCAGCGCGTAGTTTGTTTTCTTTTGATTTCCCAAAGTATCGGTAGTCTCTTTGCTCATTTTCTTCCCACAAGCAGAACCTGCACCGTGGTTCGGATAAACGATCAGTTCATCGCTCAAAGGCATGATCTTGTTGCGCAGCGAGTCGAATAAATGCGCTGCTAATTTCTCTTGTGTTAGGTCAGCGATCACGTGTTGCGCCAAATCCGGACGACCTACATCGCCAATGAAGAGCGTATCGCCGGTGATGATCCCGTGTTCCTGTCCGTTTTCATCGATGATCAAGTAACAGGTACTTTCCATAGTGTGACCCGGAGTGTGGATTGCGCGAATAGTCACGTCACCCACCTTAAATTCTTGATTGTCTGTTGCAACGATGGCTTCAAATCCCGGTTTTGCCGTTGGACCGTAAACTATCTGAGCGCCTGTTTTTTTTGCCAAGTCTAAATGACCGGATACGAAATCAGCGTGGAAATGTGTTTCAAACACATATTTGATCTTGGAATGATCTGCCTCTGCTTTGTTGATATAAGGAACTACTTCGCGCAATGGGTCGAAGATCGCCGCTTCACCATTTGATTGAATGTAATAGGCTGCATGCGCAATACATCCCGTGTAAATCTGTTCTACTTTCATGACTGATTATTTGAAATTTTACAGTCACGAAGATAGGTTTCACTTTTGAAACAGCTTGTAATTTTGGTTACCTAAAAACATGATTTTCGTCATGTTTTTCGTTGGTTTTCAGCGAAAACGGCGTTGGTTTAGTTCCTTGAATGTGCGGATCCGTTGTGCATAAAAAGCCCACAAAATACTGCCATTATAGATTCCATTACTGGCGGTATGTGGCAGTTTTTTCCATTTCCGGCGTTCCGCGCGACTGCTTTTCATCATGGCATAGAACGAGAAATGAGCTCGAATGATTGCTACCGTTTGTTTGAACTGTCCTTTCAAGGCGAATTGAATTCCGGCCAGACCATCCAAACACAGGCGCCGTAAAATTACCGGAAATAGCCATCCGGGATAATTTTTATGAATCATCAGCAAGCTATTACGGAAATTCAGAAACGTTTTTCGGGGGCTTTGATAGGCCAAGGTACCGCCACCGACGTGATACACCACACTTTCGGGAATAGCGAGCAGCTCGTATCCGGCGCGTTGGATGCGCCAACACAGATCTATCTCTTCCATGTGTGCAAAAAAGCGTTCATCCAACCCCTCTAATTGATGGTAAACTTCTGATCGGATCAGCATGCACGCACCTGTTGTCCAGAAAACCTTGGTCGGGTAATCGTACTGATTTTCGTCGTGTTCTACGATGTGTAATAAGCGTCCACGACAGAAAGGATAGTGGTATTTATCGATAAATCCACCACTCGCACCGGCATGTTCGAACTGATCCTTATGATGGAATGCCAATACCTTCGGTTGGCAAGCAGCAACTTTTGGATCTTGCATCGCGGAAAGCAGAGGTTCCAACCAGTTCGGACTCACTTCGACGTCGCTGTTCAGCAACACGTAATAATCGGCCTTCACTTGTTTTAAGGCATCGTTATAGCCTTTTGCGAAGCCGCCATTTTCGGTGTTTATAACGATTTCCAGATCGGGGAAGTGTGTTTTTGTCCAGGTAACAGAATCGTCTGTAGAGTTATTATCAGCCAGCACAACCCGGTAAGGATGTGAATGGGCAACGACATTCGGCAGGAATTGTTCTAAAAAAGCCCGTCCGTTCCAATTGAGAATTACTACAGCGACATCTGCGTGCATGGATCAGTATTGGCGGTAATACAAGTTACTGTTTCCTCCATAGCGTTCCACACCTCCGTTTGTATCATCTACATGAGAATCCGGCGTGTCGCGTTTCACTAAAGCGATTTGCCATTTGTAGTTTTGCAATTCTCCGATCATATCTGAGTGGAGTAAACGGTAAGCGTTATTTACCAAATCCGGGTTGTAGAAAATAAAGCGTTTGTTGCTGTACATTTTGATCTTGTCGTAGTACCAGATCTCGTACGGATATTCAGTTGGCGATGTTTCGCGCTGCAGGATATTGTTTGGCGGACCATATTGCAAGTAAACCCTTCCGCGATCGGTTTCAAATCCATCCTGGAAGTTGTTAGCATAAAGTTCTTGTACCATCAAGACTTGTTTTTTGTAATTGGCCCAGGCATCTGCGGTTTTACCCGGAGCGGTTTGTACCCAGAATTGCTGAATGTATTTACGTTGATTTTCGACATTTTTTTCTTTCAACAACTTCAGGATCGTGCGACTTTCTGCTTGACGGGAGATAGGTAGTAAACTTCCCAAGAAGAATGAAACAGAATCATCGGTGATCGAACCCTGAAAAGAAGGATCAAGAACGATCTGTGCCACATCCAAGTTCATTTCGATCTCATTGATCCGCTCAAAATAGTAACTACTTGTGGTAGTCAGCATTTTGTTCTCTCTGTCAACGGCGTCGATCTCCAAACGATAGGAACCTGTTGGTAATTTCGAAAGATCGACAGAACGTAAAACTGGAATCACCGGGGCGGTTTTCATTTTAACGAAACGCGAGTAACCTTCAACTTCGAGGTTGGTATTGGTGTTCACGATGCGTTGACGGAAACCGAAAACTGAATCCGGGTAGCGATCGGAATGATACAATTCCACGTAGTACGGTAGTTTGTTCAATTCCTGTCCGTAGAAGTTCGATATACGCGGTAAGATTTCGTATCCACTTTTAGTAAAAGGAGTTTGCGTTACCGATGGCGTTGCAACTTCGGCAACCATGATAGACGAAAGTTGGATGTTTTGCGCCAGATCCGGCATATCTACTTCAATCCGTCCAGTCAATGCCGGTTGTTTGGAAACCAAGTCTTGTAATTCAATGAACGCATTGTATTTTCCGGGTTTCAACGCGATACGTTGGATATCGAAAAAGTCTTCGATCACGGAATCGCGCATGACAGGACTCGCCAGTACGTAGCGATCTTGGATCACGGTGTCTCCTTTCAGGTCAGTGATCGCAAATCCCATGGCGATCTTTGCTTGCATACCTCCGGGTACGGTATCGAAGCGCAGCGTGTAGGCTACGAATTGATAATGCAATTCCAGAAAGGTTCCGGCATCCGGAGCGTAGAAGTTCTTTTGATCGATATAGGCCTTCAATTGGCCACTTTGTGCCGTTGTGAAGTTAGAAACCAAGAAGAACAAACCAATGATCGCAGTATGAATGATACGCATAATTACAATTTGAGTCCTTAAAGTTAGTGAAAAGGGTGGAAAGAAGATTTCGAGAAGCGTGTTGAAAGTTACATTTTGGAGTGAACGGTATTGATTATCAGGTGAGATGTAAAAAAAGGCGATAATTTTTCCTGAAAAGTCTTGCAGAAATGAAAAAGAGCAGTACTTTTGCCGCGGAGAGTTGGCAGAGTGGTCGATTGCGGCGGTCTTGAAAACCGTTGTACCGAGAGGTACCGGGGGTTCGAATCCCTCACTCTCCGCTGAAAGTTTGAAAAGTCCAGTTTTTACTGGACTTTTCGCATTTTAAACCGTTTTGCCGGGTCAAAATCGGGGCAGGGTGATCAATGATTAAATCTTGACACTCGATGTGATTTTGATCGGAATTGAGAAGATTTCACGAGTTAAAAAGGCAATTTTACCTTGTTTGGCTGGGGTGAATTTGGCTGTTCAATCTACGAGAAGCTTTGTTTTTATTGGGTTTTCGATAAAATAGCTTCTTCAACGGGAGTATTTTCACGAGGTAAAAAGGCAATTTTACCTCGTTTGT
>CAYRVL010000086.1:0-4014 GCA_964427665.1 uncultured Fluviicola sp.
AATTAAAAATACTGCTATTTCACTTTATGAATTTATGGGATTTAGAGAAGAACAATTTTCGGTTAAAATTGAATTTTTTTAATTTAAAAACAGGTGCATATTCACAATGAAAAATTAGATTTTTAATGAACAGCCAAACCATCCTCAACGAAATTCTTTCTAATCGTTCGGTCTTTCAAAATCTTGAATTTGATTCGATTATCGAACTTGATTGTAGTGTGTTGACACATCTGATGTCAATTACTATAAACTTCAAAAATTGTCGGTTTAAAAAAGGATTGAAAATCATCAATTTGAATTTACCCCAATCTGGTTTGCAATTTGACAGTTGTAAATTTGATAATGAGATCAAAGGTATTGATATATCTGATTGTCAATTATCCTATTTGTTTTTCAGTGAATGTCATTTTTCAGCATTTAATCTCTATAATAACCAGTTTTCTAATTCCATATCAATTTATGGCGGTGTATTAAATAACGCTCGTTTTGGGAAAAACAGTGCGGTTTACTTAAACATCGAAAGATTAAATGAGTCAACAAATCACATTCTTTTAAATAATGCTCAAATAGAACATGTTCAAATAATTGAGAATAAGAAAATTGAAAAATTGACCATTAATGAAGTAAAGGAACTTTTTTGTACTGGTGATTTTGACTCTATAAGTTTAAATAGTAAACAATTTGAAAACATTCAGTTCAGTGGTTATTTTGAAGATGGTAATGAAACAAAATCGCATGTTAATTTTTTAGCTGTTAATTCTGATTTTATCAAAGGTACTTTAAACCTTTCCGGTTTAATCATAAATAATCTCACGTTAACCGAAAACATTTGTAGCTCAGGAACGATTTTGCTAAATGATATTGTTGTAGATCATTTCATAATAAATGATTGCATACTGAAAAGCATGTATTGGAATAACGTTCAATTTAAAAAGAAATTGAATATTACTAATTCCGAAATTTCTGGGTTGAAATACTCAAACATTGGTTGGATTCCAAATACTAAATTTTCATGTGTCGATTTACAATTTGATAAAACGTTCTACGGAAAAGAAGATCGAAAAGACATTATTGAAAATATTGGTATGCTTCGGAATGATCGGGAGGTTTACCGTCAGTTAAAAGTAGCCGCAAAAGGAATTGAAAATCATTTCGATGCACTCGAATTTTACCGGTTGGAAATGAGGCTTTATTGGAAAGAAATGCGTTTAATGAAACTGGAAAGCAAACAGAATAGAATACTAGTTTTTCTTAACCGTTGGAGTTCAGATTTTGGTCAAAATTGGATGTTGCCTATTCTTTGGTTGTTCCTGTTTCATTGGTTGTGGTTTTCGTGTTTACGAGATTGGGATTACTGGGACAATCAATTGAGTCATAAACCTGAATCAGCAGAGTACTTTAAATTACTTAATCCAACACATCAAGTTCCTGAATATGTAACGACGGCGTCGGGTTATTTTACGGACATAATTATGCGCGTTTCGGTTGCATTTTTTGTGTATCATATTATCCGTGCAACAAGGAAGTACGGGAAGGTTTAACTTTAAAAACTAAATCAATGAAAAAGTACCCGAAATCACCAGAAGAACTGACTCGTAAGGCAAATGAATACTACACTGAAATCCTTGATCGACTACCATTTGCCGTTAATTGTGATGATTTGTTTGAAATACGAGCGTTTAAGACCAATAAAACAACTGCGCTGGTTCATCAAAATACAGAAGTCACCTTCCATGCGGTTTATAAAAAAGAGGATTTTTTTGCTCAAGTAAAAAAGGCGTGCATACAATCTAAACAACATTTATTGGAGGAATCATCCTTTAGACAGTCCGGTCTATATGTCTTTTCAGTAAATAAAAAGCCCATTTATATAGGTATATCTCGTAATTTATACGATCGCGTTAAGCAACACTTTTATGGTAAAACGCATTTTTCTGCGAGTTTGGCTTATCGTATATCAAAAGAGGAAAATGGACACGATGGTGCTCGAAAAGAACTGGATTTTACAGAAGAGCAGTTAAGCATGCAAAAAAGAATCAAAATCAATTTTGTTCCAATTGAGGATTCCTATGAAATGTACTGGATGGAAGTAACGCTTGCCGGCATGTTCGGAACCAAGTATAATGAGTTTGAAACGCATTGATGGAAGTCTTGCCAATTTTTCGGAGACTTTAACAATGCTGCATTTTCTATGAATTACTTCGTGTATTAATCCATTTTCATTACTTTCAACCTGTAATTATTAACAAGAAATTTTGCTAACCAACTTCCACTTCCTCCAAACCGAATGGCCTTTAATCCATGACGAATCATTGTTTAATTAGGATCGGTTTTTAATGAATCTATAGATTTTAACTATCTTAAGGAACGATAAAACTTAATTTAAAAGTGAATTTTTCTTGCAATTAACTCAAAAGTGAATACATTTGCTACTATAAAACTTGCACAGACCTTCAAGAAAGTCACCTATTATACGGTGCTTCTGGAGGATCATGATCATTCTGAATTTGAAAAGTTCATTTTGAAACATGCAAGTGATAGTAAGATACACAATGAGTACAACGATTTGATGGCCTTGTTACAGCGCTTAGGAGATGAAATTGGCGCATTGCCAAGGTATTTTACAAGAAATGAACGGAATGCAGAAGCGCTTCCTCCTGAATGGGATCAATTATTACCCAATGAACGAAGATTACATGTTAAATATCACCATAATTTGCGGCTGTATTGTATGCGTATCAGCAATGAAGTCGTTTTTCTATTCAACGGCGGTGTAAAAACGCCCGGCCCAATCACTGCTGAAGAATGCGCTGTGGTTCGGAAGTACTTTAGGATGGCCAATACACTGGCTATTCGCATTTCTGAAGCACAAAGAGAAGGACAGCTAAAAATTGAAGGAACAAAGATTATAGTCGAAAAAGATTTTGAATTAATACTTTAAGAACATGAGCGATATCATCAATAATGCATTTGCGAATATTGATCCATACAATAAGAAATTCGTTGAAAAAAATACGGATATCGTTGAAGAGATCTTTCGCATCATGGAGCAAAACGGTATCAGTTCTCAAAAAGAATTGGCAAAATTATTGAACAAAAAAGAATCCGAAATTAGCAAGGTGCTATCAGGTCTGCACAACATGACCTTGCGCTCCATTACCAGTTTAGAAGTTGCTTTGGGAGCAGACATCATTTTGACAAATTCTAAGGCCAAAGAAAAGTACAACGTAGTAACTTATTTTGTGTGTGATAAACAACCCCTGCAGAATGATCAGTTTCAGGTCACCAAAGAATCATCCCAATTCGATTGTGACCAGCCTGCCTTTTTTGAACTAAAAATTGCTTGATGAACGGAATAGTTAGTGCGGATAAGATCAATTTGGTCAACGTTAAGATCTTAAAGTCGAATATTGAAGCCGGTTCTTCATTTTCTAAAGATGTCAAATGTGAAAAATCGTTGCTTTTTAATCATGATTCTGGTGTAAATATCAATGACAAAAATATTCTGATTACATTAAACATCAAGATTGATTTCAAAGGAGTTAACGAGGACCAATCTGCAAAAGGAGAGTTTAAGATTCAATATTTATTTCATATTGAAAATTTGGAAGAGTTGATGCGTATTTCAGCATCTGAAACACCGAATCTTTCCGGCGAATTGGCTGCTACATTAATGGGGATTGCCTATTCAACATCAAGAGGAATTATACTAACATCAACAGAAAATAGTGTTCTTGGAGGTATTTTACTTCCTGTTGTAAGTCCAGTGAAAATACTCGAACATAAGAAACCTGAAGAGTAAGCAATTCAGTAAAGCAATTGAATTCTGGTGTTTATAAAATAAAAACATGACCAACTTCCACTTTCTCCGCACTGAATGGCCTTTGATCCATGATGCAGATCAGGAAGTAGAAAATCGTACAGTTGAATAACCGGAGGTTTCCAAATGCTGTTTTCCATTCAAAAAATAAAAGTTGTTTACAATACTGGGGACCTGCCTGTATTGGTGGAGTG
>CAYRVL010000086.1:4114-10106 GCA_964427665.1 uncultured Fluviicola sp.
AATGAAAAAGCTAAAGGACGCATCAGATTTTATAGAATCGTTGTACCTTCGCATCCCTGATTTAGAAAAAAAGTATGATGAACATGTTTTAGAAATACCAAGCGAATGGCATATACCCAAAGAGTATATTACCGCTTTGAAAGCCAATTTATTTGACAAAGATTGGCTTGATGTAACTAAAACAACTTTTCTATCGTTTATCAAAACAAGCTTGAAAATCAAATGAAAACGTATTACTCCATAATATCTGTTTCACCCAACCCGGCCTTGAATGAAAAATTCAATGTTGGATTGTTATGCGTTACCCCAAAGGAAACCTATTTTCATTTTTCAAAATCCAAATTTAGAATCATTTCCAAACTGTTAAGTCCTCAAGCGGCGAAATTGGCCCTGGCTGCATTGGAAGGAATGGAAGCAAAAATTTGTGTGCAAGACAACAATAATAGCCTGCTGTTTACTAGAGAAAGTCTTCCAATGGTGGCCGAGCCTTACATCAATTACCTGCATCGCTATAATAATAATTTGGTACAGTTTACCTCTACAATTGAACTGGATTTAGAAATGACTCAACCAATTTTTGAGCAGTTATTTCGAAAGTATATTTTTAGTGAAGAATTGTTTAGCCAAACAATTGTTCCAAAATCAGCCAAATTTAATGCTGTTCGAAATCAATTTAGACGTTTGGCAAAACCGTTTGCCAACACGAATTTTTCGGTAAGTAAGCAGATCATTCCAGACTTGGTAGTTCCTGTTACCGTGGACGTTTTTGGGAAGAATGGTGCTTACGTAACGGGGCAAGCAATGGATTTCGAAAAACAATTCACAGCACTTCAACATGATTTAAGTTCTTACCTCTATTTGGTTGAACATACCAAAAAAGCGGATAGTCATTCTACGTGTTATCTACTTGGTGATGAACCGTCTAAACAGGAAAAGCAAAATCACGAGCTCTGGAAAAACATCCGTCAATCGGGTCTCATTCAAGTAATTCCCGTAGAAGAATCTGAACGCATCATTCAATTTATGAAGGAAAAGGATGTCAAACCTGTTATGTAATTTCCTAAATTCAGGCGTTTAAAACAATCAACGCGTGAAGACCAACTTCCACTTTCTCCGCACTGAATGGCCTTTGATCCATGACGAATGTCAGGAAGCGGAGAAGCATGTGCTTACCAATCCGCGTTTTGCGGCTATTCTTTGTCGCAGTGCGCTGGAAAAGATCGTTCATTGGTTGTACGAAAACGATGCAGAGTTGGAACGTCCTTATGATGTATCGCTCAATGCACTCATCCACACGCAAAGCTTTCGAGACAATATGTCGGCCCAACTGTTTCGGGAGGTTAACCTGGTGCGCAAGATCGGGAACAATGCCGCACACGGCGAACGCATCTCGAAAGACGAATCTTTGGCTGCCATTAAGTGCTTGCATAGTTTTGCTGCTTTTCTGGCAAAGTATTACGGTGAGGATATTTATAATATTGCACCCTTTGAAGAGGCCTTGGTGCCAAGTGGTGAGGAAGAACAAATTTTAAAACAACAATTAGAGATCCTGCGCGCACAATTGGAAGCACAGGAAAGCAATTTTAGAACCGAACAAAAGGAACAAGAACGGCAATTCGCCCTTTCTCCGGAATTAAAACGTTCGCTGAATGACGCCCGCAAGAAGTTCGCATCCAGACGTGCTGATCGGGAGAAACAACAACCTATTCAAAAAGCCATTCCGCACAATTTGCCGGAAAGTGCTACGCGCCGTATTTACATCGACCTCTACTTGAAAGAAAGTGGCTGGTCTAATTTGCGCATGGGCTATGAATTGGAATATGAGGTTTCCGGAATGCCACTTTCAACCAATCCCACCGGCAAAGGTTTCGTGGATTATGTATTGTGGGGAAATGATGGCAAACCGCTTGCAGTTATCGAAGCAAAGAAAACCATGCTGGATGCCTCCAAGGGCAAACAACAAGCGGTGCAATATGCCGAATGTTTGGAACGCGCTTTTGGTCAGCGTCCGATCATTTTCTATTCAAACGGTTTTGAAACTTATCTCTGGGATGATCTCTTCGCACCTCCGCGCGAGGTACAGGGGTTCTATACCAAAGATGAATTGCAGTTGATGATCGATCGCCGCACTTCGCGCTTGGATTTGCGCAATTATCACGTCAATCCAAACATAGCAGGTCGTCCGTATCAAACCTTGGCCATTCAGCGCATCGCGGAGGCTTTCACAGCTGTACGCGATGGTCGTTTGGTTTCCGGATCGCGTAGGGCTTTATTGGTGATGGCAACCGGTTCGGGTAAAACGCGAACGTCAGCAGCAATCATCGATATGATGACGAAATGCAATTGGGCAAAACGCGTTTTGTTTCTTGCGGATCGCAATGCCTTGGTTACACAGGCTAAAAAGTCCATTTCCGAGCAATTGGATCAATTGACGGCGATCGACCTTACAAAAGAAAAAGAAGACAACGGAACACGTTTGGTATTTTCTACTTATCCCACGATGATGAATAAAATCGACGGGGTAAAAAATGCAGACGAACGCTTTTACAGTCCGGGGCATTTCGACCTGATCATTGTGGATGAAGCGCACCGTTCCGTTTACCAGAAATACAAAGCCATTTTCGACTACTTCGATGCACTCGTAATTGGACTTACTGCTACACCTAAAAAGGATGTGGATAAGAACACCTATGAGTTGTTTGGCATCGAAGACGATATCCCAACCTTTGCCTACGAATTGAACCAAGCGGTTCAAGATGCCTATTTGGTTCCGGCCAAGGCAGCATCGGTTCCTTTGAAATTTGTGCGCGACGGAATCAAGTATCATGAACTTTCGGAAGCGGAACAAAAGATCTATGAAGAGAAGTTTGGTGATCCAACCACGGAAGTTCCGGATGAAATAGGCAGTTCTGCGTTGAATTCCTGGTTGTTCAACACAGATACCGTTGACAAAGTCTTGGAGCATCTCATGACCAACGGGATCAAGGTAGAAGGCGGAGATAAGTTGGGGAAGACCATCATTTTTGCCAAAAACCACGATCACGCGGTTTTTATCGAAGAGCGTTTTAATAAGAACTACCCGGAGTATGCAGGACATTTCCTGCGCGTAATCGATAACTACGAGCCGCGTGCACAAGATTTGTTAGAACGCTTTGCGAATGAGAAAGAGGAACTCGATCCGCAAATCGCAGTATCCGTGGATATGATGGATACGGGAGTAGATGCGCCGCGCGTGGTGAATTTGGTGTTCTTCAAACAAGTGAAATCGGCTGCCAAGTTTTGGCAAATGATTGGTCGTGGTACGCGTTTGTGTCCGAACTTATTTGGTCCGGGCGATCATAAAAAGGAATTCCTCATTTTCGATTTCTGTCAGAATTTTGAGTTCTTCGATGAGTTCCCGGATGGCTGGGCCACACGTCCTGTAAAATCATTGTCACAGCGCATTTTTGAACAGAAGCTTGAAATTGCTTACGAGATTCAAAATCGCAGCGAGTCCAACGAAGATGAATTAGCAATTCGCAAACAGTATTTAGATGAGTTGCATCGAGAAATTGCAACCTTAAACCACGAACGATTTGTAGTGCGTAAACACCTGCGTCTGGTCAATGAATACACGCATCGCGCGAAGTGGGATCAATTGCTGCGAGGAGATATTTTGGATGTGAAAGGACATTTGTCGGGCTTGCCGGAAGTCGATGATTCCGATGAGTTGGCACGTCGCTTTGATCTATTATTACTGACCTTGCAGTACTGTGAATTAACAGGTGAGGAAACCACAAAATTCGTGAACAACGTGGTGCGTACTGCACAAGCCTTGGCAAAGCTGGATAATATTCCTGTCGTTCAACAACAAATGCCAACAATCAAGCTGGTTTTGAAAGAAGAGTTTTGGTTGAACAAACGATTGTCACGTTTGGATGAGGTACGCGTGAATTTACGCGATTTAGTTAAATTCATTGAACGCAAGGCACAAGAGAACGTGTATACAGCATTCGAGGACGATTTGAACAATGATGGGGTTTCCATGCGCGACGTGGTGCCGGGATACGTGCAACTGAAAAGTTACAAAGATCGGGTAGAAGCCTATTTGCGCAATCACAAAGACCATTTGGTGATCCACAAGATCACGCATAATATTCCAATTACTTCAGAGGAATTAAAACAATTGGAGGAAATACTCTTTGATCAGCAAACATGCGGTACACGTGAAGAATACATTCAAGAATACGGCGAGCAGCCTTTGGGTCGTTTCATTCGCTCCATTTTGGGCTTGGATATCGAAGCAGCAAACCGCGTCTTTTCCGAATTCCTGAGCAAGGGGTCCTTGCGCTCGGAGCAGATGATCTTCATACAAAACATCATTTCCTTCCTCAACAAGAACGGAACCATTGAAAAAGCCATGCTTTTCGAAGAACCACCGTTCACCGACCAGCACCAAGATGGCATCATAGGCCTCTTCGACGACGCCGAAGCGATCCGCATCATTTCATTGGTTGAAGGCGTGAATAAAAATGCAGAGGTGGGGTAGGGAGAAATTGAAAACTATAACTAATGACGGAAAATGAGTTGTTCCAGCAATATAAAACCATTTGGGAAAAGTATGCTGAAGCAAGTTTTAATAAAATCTTACAGCGAGGTTTTATGTTTCAATATGATCCTGACGAACAAGATTGCGATCTGTTGTTTGTTGGTATAAATCCTGCTTTTGGAAAAGGCGAAGATTCCAGTTATTCTTCTTACAGCCGTCCAAGTAACTCGGATGAACAAAAAGTTAGCTATTTCAAGTCTTTTGAATTTGTTTCTACCATGCTTCAAAAAGAGTATTCATGGAATGGTAAATGGACGCATCTAGATATTTTCGTTTTTCGTGAAACGAATCAGAATTACATTCAAGACACGTTGTTAAGATCAAAAGAAGGCGTGTCATTTTTGTATGACCAACTTTTAGTAGCACGCAAACGCATTATGCACGCAAAACCACGTGTTATCGTTATCAGCAATGCGTTGGTAAGAATGTTCACAGGTAAGGAACGTATTTTAAAATCTACCGGAGAAGAGCTAGGTGTTTGGATGGATTTTCATTTCGTTTTTGACAAGCATCTCGGAACAGATGTCATTACCGCTCCTGCAGAATTGGCCGGTACACCAGTTTTCTTCACAAGTATGCTCAGTGGACAACGGGCTCTGGATAATGGATCAAAAGAAAGATTGATTTGGCATATATCGAAAATTCTAATGGGGTAATATATTATTTACTCCTTATATAAATGAGTTTACCTAAACCGTGTTTTTCCACGTTACCATAAGCACCTGGTGCATCACTAGGCGTTCTTAAATTTATTTCTTGCAGGAAGTCCTTATTTGGATATAACATATAATATTGAATCCTGAAATTTTCTTTTAATGTTTCAAGGAAATAGTCTTCCATCCCCCTATAAATACGATGATCTATTTTAGATGTTTGACTGAGGCCCATAACTCCCTTTGATCGAACTGTTTTTAACAAGAATTCAGTGGAGAGGCCGAGTATTTCAGCTGCTTGTCTAAACGTAGCGTTTTTCAGTTTATTCATGTTCGCTGCTAGATATACTTTTTCACGCTTAGCTTTTAGGCTGGCATTTGACATCGTGAACTTAGGTGAATCAATGTTTTCTTTTGTTTTCGTTGTTGAATTTGGTTTAGATGATTTTGATTTTGGTGGTCTCTTGCGGGAGCCATGTTGTTCCATCAACTTGAATTTCAGTAATTCGCGTTTGATGAGCTCCTTAGCCTTCTTGTTCTCGCGATGATCTTTGTAACGTTCATCAATTATTAATTCTAATTCTACCAGCTCCTCATCTGTAAAACTGTTCTTTTTAAAAAATGTTTGTAGTATCGGATAATCTGCTAGCATTTTAGATTTAATTGTTAAGACAAGATTTAAAATTTAGTTGATTGATTTCTAAGATACGAAAATAAGCGAAGCAAGAAAACGTAAAACCAATCATCCAAC